>JALHTD010000530.1 GCA_022865555.1 Thermoanaerobaculaceae bacterium
GCGGTCGCTCGGGCTGCGCATCGAGCGCAGCCCTCCGACCCGCCTTCGCGTGCGACCGAGCAGGCGCAGCCCGGCGTGCGGACCCTCGCTGTTCCCCTCCCTCGCATGAGGCACTCGGTCGGGGCCAGCGTCTCCACCCGCCGGTCTGGCCGCTCGGGGCCCGCACGCTTCGGCGCCATGGCTCCAACCGCCCGCGGGGCGGTATTCACCGCCACCCTCCCGTTCGCCAGGGGCCTGCTTGAGCCGTCTCGAAAGAAATGCGAGGGCGATCGTTCACGTTGGTCTCGCCGGAATCTGGGAGGGGGCGAGCAAGCGCCGAGCGGCCGCGCACCCGCCTGGCAAACGAAAACTCCACGGAGTGGGAGACAGAGCGCGAGCCGCCCGCGGCACCGGCAAGACTAAGTCGTCACGCCGTGACAACGAAAAGCCCCGCGGGGCAAAAAACGGCCAAACCCAGTGAAAAAACCGTCGGCGAAGGGTCGTCAGGAGCCGGCCTCAGCGGCGCGCGGCCAGCTCTCCTGCTGCTCGAGCTTCTGCAGCGCGAGGAGGTGCGCGTAGCGGCCGCCCCTGGCCGCGAGCTCGGCCGGCGTGCCGGCCTCGAGGACCACGCCGCGCTCCAGCACGCACACCTTGTCGCAGAGCTCCGCGGCCGCCAGGCGGTGGGTGGCGAACAGCAGCGTGGTGTGAGGGAGGCCCTCGAGGATTACCCGCTCGGTCTGGGTGTCCACCGCCGAGAGGCAATCGTCGAGCAGCAGCAGGCGCGGCCCGGTGAGCAGGGCTCGGGCGATGGCCACGCGCTGGCGCTGCCCGCCCGAGAGCGTCACCCCGCGCTCGCCCACGACCGTGTCGAGCCCCTCGGGTAGGCGCTTGAGGTCCTCCTCCAGGCCCGCGGCCAGCGCCGCCGCCAGGACCTCCTCGTCGGAGGCCGAGGGGGCGGCCAGCGCGATGTTCTCCCGCAGCGAGGCGGAGAACAGGAAGCTACCCTGCGGCACGAGCGCCACCTCGCGGCGCAGCTGCCCGAGCGGGAGCGCCCGGACGTCGGTGCCGTCGAGCATGACGGTCCCCGGCGCCGGCTCGAGGAGCCGCGGGATCAGGGAGAGCAGCGTGCTCTTGCCGCAACCCACGCCGCCCACCACCGCCAGCCGCTCGCCCGGACCGACGGTGAACGAGACCTTCGACAGCGAGGCCTCCGCCGCCCTCGGGTAGGAGAAGCCGACCTCCCGGATCTCCAGGCCGGCGGGGCCGTGACGCGGCTCGGGTGCGTCGGCCACCGTCACGAGCTCGGGCAACGGGGCCTCCCCGAAGAGCGTCTCGATGCGGCTCATGGAGGCGGCTCCTCGTTGCACCAGGTTGGCCACCCAGCCGACGGCGATCATCGGCCAGATGAGGCGCACGAGGTAGAGGTTGAACTCGACGAACTGGCCGAGGGTGATCCTGGCGGTCCGCACGGCGTTGCCGCCCACCCCGAGGACCGCCACGAACGCGAGGCCGATGAGCGCCTGCAGGATCGGCTGGAACAGCGCCGAGATCCTGATCAGGCGCGCGCCGGCGACCACGTACGAGCGGTTGCGGGCGGCCATCTCCCGCATCTCCCACTCCTCGCAGTTGTAGGCGCGCAGCACGCGCAGGCCCACCAGGTGCTCCTGAAGGCGTGCGGTGTAGTGGGAGAGCGCCTCCTGCGTCTGGCCCCAGCGCAGGTGGATGCGGGTGCCGAAGTACTTCGTGGCACCCGCCACCAGGGGCAGCACGCACAGCGACAGGAGCGTGAGCGGGAGGTGGATGCGCGCCATCAGCACCACGCTCACGATGAGGATCGTTCCCGTGTTGACCGTGTACATGAGGGCGGGCCCGACCGCCATGCGCACGGTGCCCACGTCGCTGACGGCGCGTGTGAGCAGGTCGCCTACGCGCTCGCGCATGTAGAAGACGGGGGGGAGGCGGAGCAGGTGATCGTAGAGGTCGGTGCGCAGGCGGTGCTCGAGCTGGCGCGAGACCGAGACCAGGAGGTGCCGCTGGGCGAACATGAAGAACCCGGACACCAGGGCCACGGCGACCAGCATGCCGGCGTATCGCCAGATGGAGCCGAGCGGCGCGCCGATCCTGAGGGTGTCGATCGCGTGCCCGACGATCCACGGCGCGGCCAGGCTCACCACCCCGCCGGCCACCGCGCTGCCGGCGCCGAGCACCGTCGGGGTGAGGTACCAGCGGTAGTAGGCCAGCACCCGGCGAAAGATTCTCAAACTCTTCACGCCGACAATCTAGCACGGACCCTGCCGGCTCGGGCGGCTGCGGGTAGAATCACCGGGTGGGCGAGCGCTCCTGGTACGTGGCCGGCAGGACCGCCGGGCTGATGCTGCGGCTCTGGCGGACCATGATCCGCGTCGAGAACCGCAACAGCGGGGTCCGCAGGGCTCCGTACGTCCTCGCCCTCTGGCACGGCAGGGTGATCCCCAACATGATGGACAACTACGACTGCGGGTCCGTCACGATGGCCAGCCGTTCCAACGACGGCGCCCTGGCCGCCGGCATCGTCGACCAGCTCGGGCTCATCGCCACCCGCGGCTCCACCTCGCGTTCGGGCAAGCAAGCGCTGGAGGAGATGGAGGAGAAGGTGCGCAGCGGCGAGGCGCCCTTCGCCGCACTCACCGTGGACGGTCCGCGCGGCCCCTGGCGAAAGGTGAAGGCCGGGATCGTGACCCTGGCCCTCCGGCTGCAGGTCCCCCTCATCCCGATCACGTCCTCGTGCCGGCGGGCGTGGGTGCTCCGGTCCTGGGACCACATGGTGCTGCCGAAGCCCTTCACCAAGGTGGTCGTCGCGTACGGCGAGCCGTGGAGCCCGGAGCGGCTGTCCGGTCCCCTGCCTGCGGTGCTGTCGGGGATCGAGGCCGACATGAACGCTCTCACCGCGGCCCTCGACCGCGAGGTGGCGGGGAGGGAGCTCTGGCCTCCCGGCTGAGGGGATGCCTCGCCCTCGCCGCCGTCCCATTCATCGCGGTGACCGCGCCGGTCGTGGCGCTGCGGCGCCGCGCCGCGGTGCGGCGGCGCGGTGAACGGCTCCTGGTCGCTTTTCGCAGAGCCCCGCTCGGGCGGTTCGTGCGGCTGCGCTGCGAGCTCGACGTCCCGCTGCGCCGGCTCGCCGAGGTCGTGCGAGCGATCAGCGGTCTGGTGGCGGAGGGAGCGAGCCTGCTCGGCCGCACGGTGGGGTGCGTCGGCATCGTGCCCCGGGAGGAACCGATCCTGGTGGCCCTGGCCCCCAGGCGGGACGTGGTCGCGGCGCGGGTGCTCTCGGTCCTCGGCAGCGGCGAGGCTCACCGCCGCCCCGAGCTCTGGCTGACGCTGCCGCCGGGCGCGTACCTCGGGAAGGTGGTGGACCCCTATGCGCCTTTCGAGGGCGACGAGAACGCCATCCTCGAGCTGTTGCGGGACCGAGGGGTCGGCCACGCCCTGCTGACCGAGGTCGTTCCCGGTCCGGTGAGCGCCACGATCGTCCTGACCCTCTACGCCTCGCGGCCGGATCTCAGGAAGCTCCTCACGCTCGCCAGAAGCGCGCTGGCCGACCTCCCCGGCTGGACGGCGATGAGGTAGGCCGCGCCGGCGAGCCCCAGCGGCACCAGGAGGACGAGCACCCAGAGGTGGCACGCGAAACCGGCGGCGAGCGCCTGCTGTGCGGGCACGCCCACCCCCGCCAGCGCCGCGGCCCACCCTGCCTCCTGGGTGCCGAAGTTGCCCACCGAGTTGACGGGCAGGCTCGACCCGAGGGCCGCACCCACGACACCGAGGAGGACCGAACCCGGCGGCCACGGCAGGCCCATCCCCCGCAGGAGGGCGAGCGTCACGGCCCAGATCGCGCCCCACACCAGCAACGAGAGCGCCACGCTGCCCCACGCGCGCAGCGGGGAACGGGCCGCGAGGGCGAGCTCCCGCCGCACGCGCAGCAGCTGGAGCAGGCTCCGCCTGCGCCAGCCCGGTCGCTGCCGCCAGGCCCGCGCGACCCGGCGCAGCCAGCGCAGGCCGATCACCGAGCCCAGCCAAAAGGAGGGGAGGAGGATCGCCAGGCCGACGATGGCGACCGTCGGGCTGCCGCCGATCATGGCAGCGGCCACCACCACCCACACCAGGAGAGCCGCCAGGTCGAGCACCCGGCCAAGCACCAGGAGCGAGAGCCCGCGGATGGCCCCCGGCAGGCCGGCCGCCTGGAGGAGAGGGACCAGCGCCAGCTCACCCAACCGGAGCGGGAGCACACCGCTGGCGAGCTGAGCGACCGCCACCACCGCCGTGGCGCGCAGGGGCGGCAGCCGACGGCCGGCCAGGAGGGAGAGACGGGCGCCGCGGATGACGACCAGGGCGAGCGTGCCGACGAACGCGGCGAGGAGGTGAGGCAGGCGCGTCCGAGCCGCCAGCTCCAGCACCCTCGCGGGCTCGGCGAGGAGCAGCAGGCCCACGGCCAGCGCCGCGCCGACCGCAGCGAGCCACCACGAGGCCCGGGCCTTCGGGCTCACTTCCTTTCCCGCTCCAGGGCCCGCAGCTCGTCCAGCAGGCGCCGGTTCACCGCGGTGAGGTCGGCGAGGACGCCGAGGACCGCCAGCTGCACCCCGGTGAGGGCCAGGACCGCCGCGGCGATCAGCGACTGCACGTGCCCGGCGGGCGAGATCCCGGTGAAGTAGTAGTAGCCGAAGCGCACGGCGAGCACCGCTGCGATCAGCCAGGACCCCGCGGCGAGCGTGAGCAGGCTCCGCAGCGGTCGGTAGATGAAGACGAGCCTCACAAGGGTCGCGAGGGAGATCGCCACGTACCCCAGGTTGCTGCGGAACAGGCGCGAGGGGCGCGGTGACGGGCGGGTCGCCACCGGCACCGAGCGCACGGCCAGTCCGGCCTGGCCTGCTTGAATCAGCGTCTCCAGCGTGTACGTGAAGGTCGTGTAGCAGTTGAGGCGCGCGGCGGCACCGCGCGAGAACGCCCGCAGACCCGTGGTGGCATCGGCCAGCGGGATGCCGGACAGGACCCGCACCACCCAGGCGCCCAGCCGCTGCAACCAGCGCTTGGTGGGGGAGAAGTGCGCCAGGGTGGCCACACCCCGGTCGCCGAGCACGATGTCGGCCTCGCCCGCGAGGATAGGGGCGACGAGACCCGGGATCGCCGCCGGGTCGTACTGCCCGTCGGCGTCGATGTTCACGATGACGTCGGCCCCTCGCCGCAGGGCGGTCTCGATGCCCAGCGTGAAGGCGCGCGCCAGGCCGCGGTGGATCGGTAGCCTGACCGTGGCCGCCCCGGCCGCCCGCGCGGCCTCGGAGGTCGCATCGTCCGAGCCGTCGTCCACGACGAGCGTCTCCACCGAGTCGAACCCGGGCACCTCGCGGGGCAGCTCCGCCAGCACCCGGGGCAGGCTCTCCGCCTCGTTCCATGCCGGGACCTGAATGACGAGCGTCATCGTTCCCTCCGTGGCCAGGCCAGGGCGGCCAGCGCGACCAGGCCTGCGCAGGCCGGCAACCAGACCGCGAGCGGCAGGCGCGCCCGCAGCACCACGCGGGATGGGCCCGCCGGCACCGGCACGCCGGTCCAAACGAGGTCCACGCGCTCGCTCGCGACGCGCTTCCCGTTGACCGTCGCTCGCCACAGCGCAGGCCGGTGCTTCACCTGGACCACCAGCAGCGCGGCCTGCGGGATGTCCACTTTGAGCTCCAGCCGCGCCGGGGCACTGGCGACGACCTCGACCAGGCCCCCGGGACCTCCGCCGAGGTGGCGCAGCGCCTGCAGCCGCTCGGCGGGCACCGTCACCACTGATCCCGCGGCGGGGGTGCCGCTGCCGTCGGCCTGGAGGCCGGTGGCGACGAAGGCCAGCGGCCGGGCGAGGTCCCACTCCCAGACCCGCACACCGCGCTCCTCCCGCGCGAGGCGCAGCCCGGAGGAGTCCCACGCCACGAGCTGCGGGCCGGCGTCCCTCTTTCCGCCGGGCAGCGCCAGCGTCGCGGGGCCCGCGGGCCAGCCGGGCGGCACGGCGAACCAGCGCCAGGCGTCGCTCTCGGTCGCCAGCGCCTCGTCGGGCTCGAGCTGCGACCGGCGACCCGGGCGCTCGAGCCAGAGCGCTCCCGGCGCTCCCGTCGGCAGCCCCAGGCGGCACCCGCCCGGCGGTACGTCGGTGGCGTAGCGGCGCAGGCCATCGAGCGACCTCTCCTCGCGTGGGTGCAGCTCCACAGGCTCGATACGCGCGAACAGCTCGCCCGACACGACCCGCAGCGGCAGCGGCTCCAGCAGCCAGTGCGCGGCGAGCCGCGCGGTGCGCGGGTCGAGGGCGCGAGAGACCGACAGCTCGCCGGCCCGCCCTGCGCCGAGCAGGGAGGTGTAGCGCGGCTCGCGCGGAAACGAGGCAGCCCGTACGTCCGCCAGGCCGAGGGTGGCGCCGATGTCCGGCGGCAGCATCCCCAGCAGGCCAATCATGCGCGTGGTCGCGGTCTGCGGGCCTGCTGGAATCGGTGAGGGCAGCCCCGCCTCGTCCGCCCGCACAAACGGCAGGCGGCGCGCCGCGGGCGGGACCAGCGCGAGCATGACGAGGAACAAAAGCGCGGCACCAACCGCCCGCTGCTGGCCAGCGGACGGCATCCTCTCGCAGAGCAGCCGTGCGCCGTAGGCCGCGAGGACCGCGGCGGCGAGTGCCATCACGCCGAGCGGCCGCTGCGGGATGCCTGCGCGTCCCAGCAGCGCGCCTGGAAGCATCGCGAGCGCCACGGTCACGGCGAGAGTCCCTAGCCAGAACCCGCGGGCGCGAGCGGGGAGCCGCACGACGCCCACCAGGGCCAGAAGCACCGTCACCGCACCGAGGTAGGCGGGGGATGCTGCCGCGGGCTGGCGCGGAGCACTCTCCGGAAGGGCAGGGGGCGCTACCAGCGCCTTCAGACCCGTGACGGAAGGCGCAGCCTGGACCGCCGGTGCCGGTGCGCCGGGCTCGCCGCCGTTGTGCTCGAGCCAGAGCGCCGGAACGACCAGCGCCAGCACGACGGCGGCTCCTGCCAGGAGAGCTCCCCACCC
>JALHTD010000049.1 GCA_022865555.1 Thermoanaerobaculaceae bacterium
CCCCCCCAAGGCACGGCCTGTCATCTTCCGCGGTGGTCCCCCTGTCAACCTCGGCACACTCGGCGGGGACGACGGCTCGGCCTGGGGGATCAACGACCTCGGCGACGCCGTGGGCTACTCCATCACCGACAACGGACGGTGGCACGCATTCCTTCATCGCGGAGGCGTCCTCTACGACCTTAACGACCTGATCCCCCCGACTGCCGGCGTCGAGCTGATCGCCGCGACCGCGATCGACGACCTGGGCCGGATCGTCGGGTTCGGCTGCTTCGGCGGGCAGCTCGCCGGGCGTGACTGCAACGGCGGACAGGTCCGAGCCGTCCTCCTGACCCCAACCGGCCGGCAGTCGATCCAGGGAATCATCGACCTCATCGACCAGTTGGACCTCCCGAAGGGCACCGCGAACAGCCTGCTCGCCAAGCTCGAGAACGCCATCAAGTGCGCTGACCGCAACGACGTCGTGTGCATGTGTAATTCCCTCAAGGCCTTCGTCAACGAGGTGAGCGCTCAAGCCGGCAAGAAACTGAGCGACGAGGACGCGCAGCTTCTCCTGGCCGCGGCGCAGGGGCTCATGGCGACGCTGGGCTGCCGCTGACCTGGCGCGATGGCCTTTCGATTTCACGGGTGATCGCCCGCACGGCCGCCCTCACCTCCCGGCGCGCCGGAGCGGCACCCTCGGCGTAGCGGGAACGCTCGTGCTCGCGGACGAGCCATGCGAGGGGCTCACCGGACGCGGGGAAGGCGGCCGAGGCGGCCCCGGCAAACTCTCGCGCCGTCATCGCGGGGGGGATGGAGACGCCACGCCGGGACGCACCATGCATGGCCTTTTGCAGCGCGCGTGTCACGTGCGTCGGCCTGCCGGTCGCGCGCGGTTGCCGCGGCCCTGCTTTCCGCCTCGTCTTGAACAGGAGCACGATCGCGACCAGCCCCCCGAGGGCGAGGGCCATCGGGGCTAGGTAGCGGCTGCCTGCCGCCAGCGCCTCGAGCGCCTGGCGCGCGAACTCCACCTGGTCGGTCAGGGAGAAGGTCAGCACCCAGCGGTCCCAGAGCCCCTCGATCCGCTGCCAGCCCCAGCGCAGCACCGGGCCACCGGCGGCCTCAACGATCCCGGGCCTCCCCTCCGCCGGCGTCGGGTCGAACACACGCCAGTTGTCATTCACGTACGCCAGGACCCAGGCGTGGGCCTGGCTGTCGCGCACGAGGTATCCGCCCTCGCCGTCCGGCTCCCCGCCGGCGTAGCCCGCCTGCAGCCGGGCCGGGATGTCCAGCGTGCGCAGGAGCAGCACCATGCTGGAGGCAAAGAACTCGCAGTGCCCCTCGCGCGAGCGGAACAGGAACCACTGCACCGGGTCCTCGCGCACCGGGGCGTGCGTGCGCAGCGTGTACCGGTAGCTGCGCTGCAGGTGCTGTTCGATCGCCAGCGCGGCCGCAAGCGAGTTGGTCGTCCGCCCCGTGACCTGCCTGGCCAGCGCACGTAGGTTGTCGCTGCCCGACGGCAGCTCCAGGTCCACCTCGTCCGGCGGAGGCTGCTCGACGCGCACCGGGTCGAACTCCACCCCGTAGGGCAGCGGCAGCTCCGTTCCGCGCGGGATACGCAGCACGCCCGACTGCTCGCGCGTCACCGCGACCGCCGAGTGCACGGTGAGGGACACGGCCCCCCCCGGCACGAAGAGCACGCCTGTCTCCTTCTCCAGCACGATCTCCGCGCGCCGCAGGTCTTCCGCCGGGGCACCCTCGACCAGCGCGACCGGGTGCTCCGGGTGGCCCGCGAGGCGCTGGCTCCTGAGGCGGCCCTCGACCCAACCCCCCGCCCGGTAGTGCTTCACCGTGGCTCCGACCAGGCGAAGCCAGTCGGGGCTCACCAGGCCGCGCTCGACCCCCGGGAAGACGACCCGCATGACGAGCCTGCGCGACTCCTTCACGTCGCCGATGCCGTGCAGCATCACCGCCTCGCGGAACCCGGTGACGGAACGCGCGCCGAACGGGGCGGCTGCGAAGGGCGAGCGCAGCCGGGGCAGCAGCGCAAACAGGGGCGCCGCCACCAGCACCGCCACCACCATCGACCCCATGACCAGCCGCGCCGGCGGCCAGACCGTGACGCGTCCGCCGACCGTCGCGCCCTCGGTAAGCGCGACCCCTGTGAGTCTGCCGACCGCGTGGAGCACGAATGTCAGTAGCGCGAGCAGGTAGAGCGCCAGCAAGGGGTGCGTGGAGGAGGCGATGCCGGCGACGCCGACCAGAGCGAGGATGCCGCCCGTACTCAGGGTCCGGGAACGTTGCCCGCACCCGGGCAGCCGCACCGCCGCGACCAGCACCGCGAGCTGTGAGACGGGGCGAAGGATGCCGTACTGCACGCCGCCGGCCGCCACCACCGCCACCAGAATCAACGGCGCCAGCACGTTTTCCAGCCACGCCGGCGGGGGCGCGAGCGGGCGGCGGCTGCTCACCACCCACAGCGCCACCGCCAGGAAGGGCAGCAGGAAGGGCCAGCTCACGACGCCGGTGAGCGGCAGTGGAACAGCGACCGCCAGCGCCAGCGCCGCGAGCCACCGCTGTCTCTCCAGCACCGCGCTCATGGCGCCTCGACCAGGCGGTAGACCGGCTCACCCGAGAGCAGTGCTGGCAGCGGGTCCTCCCCGGGGCCCACGGCCTGCACGAGGGCGAGCTGCTCGAGGAGCCGCCGGACGTGCACGCTTCCCGAGCCCGGGGGCGTCACCGTCCCGCCGACGATCAGGCCCACGGGCTCGCCGCGGTGGAGCTGCGCCAGCGCCGAGGACGCCACCTCGCTCACCAGGTCCTCGAAGCGCTGCAGCAACGTCTCGTCGTCACGGCGCGGCAGCTGGCGGTCGAGGGCCAGGTAGTGCGAGGGTAGCGACCGCTCGCGGCGCTCCATCACGATGAGGCGCTGTTGCCTGGCGGTCTGCTTCCAGTGGATGTCGCGACGGTCGTCACCGGGGCGGAACTGTCTCAGCTGCTCCACCTCCCCGCCACGCCGCCCGCGGCCGGGCGCGGTCGCCTCGTCGCGGTGCGCCAGGCCTGCCCAGCGCACCACGCCGACCCTCACCCGCCGCGGGTAGACCAGCACCTCCCCGGCCTGCGGCCAGCGCACGGACTTGACGAAGAAACCGAGCGGTAGGCGCACCTCCACCTGGACTGCGGGGAGCCCGTGCCGGCCGCGCCGGGGGAACACAGTGGGCAGGGACACGAGGGCCATGCCCCCCGGCGGCACTCGGGCGATCACGGCGCGCCCGGGCAAACCGAGCAGGCGGCAGACCACCAGGGCGGCGGGGAGGACGCGCGAGCGGTTGCTCACCTCGAGCTGCACGCCCGCCGCCGCCCCGGCGAACGCCTCGCCGGGCGCGACGAGGCGCACCCTCAGGCGGCTGAGGGTGTGGCGCGAGAACACCCCCGAGGCCACGAACGCCCCGAGGGTGAGCGCAAGCAGAAGGTAGAGCGCGTTGTTGCCGGTGTTGAGGGCGGCCATCCCGAGCAGCGGCACCGTCACGAGAAACACCCAGAACGCCGCCGTGGGCTTGAGGGTGAACCCCGGGAACCGACGCTCGAAAGCCACGGATGCGTCGCCGATGATCTTCACCGCTGGCTCCTCACGCCTCGGGCCTCGAGCCTGCCTCACAGCGGGACGGCGGTGGAGTCCACAATCCCGCGAATCACGGCGCGCTCGGCCTCGCTGCGGCTCCACCCCTCGCCCACCTCCCCGCCGGCCAGCACCACGCGGTGGGCCATGACCGGGACGGCGAGCCGCTGGATGTCGTCCGGGATCACGTAGTCGCGCCCCTCCAGCATGGCGAGCGCCTGGCTGGCGCGGTGCAGCGCCAGCGCCCCGCGGGTGGAGACGCCGAGCGCCAGCTGGGCGTGGTTCCTGCTGCGGTGCACGAGCTCGAGCAGGTAGGAAAGCAGCGCCGGGGCAACCCGCACCTCGCGTACGCGCGCCTGCAGCTGCACGAGCTCCGCGCCCTCCAGGACGGGCTGCACGGC
>JALHTD010000531.1 GCA_022865555.1 Thermoanaerobaculaceae bacterium
GCGGTCGCTCGGGCTGCGCATCGAGCGCAGCCCTCCGACCCGCCTTCGCGTGCGACCGAGCAGGCGCAGCCCGGCGTGCGGACCCTCGCTGTTCCCCTCCCTCGCATGACGCGCTCGGTCGGGGCCAGCGTCTCCACCCGCCGGTCTGGCCGCTCGGTGCCCGCACGCTCCGGCGCCATGGCTCCTCTCGCCCGCGGGGCGGGGTTCACTACCACTCTCAGGCTCGCCATGCTCCAGCCCGCAGTGCATCACTGTACCGGTAGGTCGGCTGCACGGCATCGTGCCACCAAACACCGGGAGGGGGAGTTGTGTCTGTCAAGTTCTGCAAATCGGAGCAGGGAGCTCCGGTTGTCGTAGGGGCTGAGGGAGATGGGGAGAGAGCGCAGCGAGCGGGGGTGAGCAAGCGACGAGCGACCGCTCACAGCCCGCGGGGCAAAGAAAGCCGTCATGCAGTGACCAGACCAAAACCAGCCGCGCGGACGCGGGGCAACATCTTCGCCGTATGATTGCGCTGTGAAGATGCGGGTGGTGCTGGTGAGGCCGCGGTACCCGGGCAACGTGGGCGCGGCGGTGCGGGTGGCGGCCAACTTCTCGGTCGCCGAACTTGCCCTCGTCGAGCCTGCCTGCCCGCTCGACGACGACCCCGAGTTTGTGCGCATGGCGATGGGCGCGGAAAAGCTCGTGACGATTTCGTCCACGCCGACGCTGGCAGAGGCGGTCGCGGACTGCCAGCTCGTTATCGCCACGACCTCCACCCGCCACCGCGATCCCCGCGCGATCCACACCCCGGCCGAGGCGAGAGCGAAGATGCGTGAGGCCGGGGCGGAAGCGGTGGCGCTCGTGTTCGGGCCGGAGCGCGGCGGACTCTCGCGCGAGGAGCTTCGCGGGTGCCACCTCATCCTAGGGGTTCCCACCAACCCGGCGTTTCCCGTGCTGAACCTTGCGCAGGCCGTGGGCATCGTGCTCGCAGCGTTCTCAGAGGACGGTTCCGTCGTGCCTCCCCCACCGGATCCGATGGACCAACCGGCCACCCACGAGGAGTTCAGCGCGGCGATCACGCACCTGGAGGAGGTGCTGCTGTCCTCGGGGTATCTCGACCCGCACAACCCGGCGCGCGTCACCGACCAGTTTCGCCGCTGGTTCGGCAGGACCGTACCGACGCGCCGGGAGCTCGCGCTCCTGCACGCGCTGGCCGCCCACGTGGCCTACCTGGTCAACCGCTCAAAACCCAAGTCCTGAGTTGAGCTCTGGCCTTCGCTTGTGAAGTTCCTCATAAGCTCTATTGGTCTTCACTCTCAACTCGTGACTCTTGACTGTTTTCAGCGGTCACATCTCGGGCTCGGGGCCGCTCAGCGCGCGCTCCGCGAGCAGTTCCTCGCGCGCATCCCGCTGCACAACCCGGCGGAAACGGTCGGCAAGCCCCTCGACCGGCCCGGAGCTCTCGTCCAGCTCGATGCGCTCCAGGCGGTGGGCAGGCAGGAAGATCGTGACGGCGCCGATCATCGTCGGGCCCCCGGTCGCGTACTGCCGCAACCAGTCCTCGAACGCGTCGAGGGGGACGCCGCGGATCGTGGCGCCGACCGGCGTCAGGCCCAGCAGGACGCCCCACAACTTCTCACGGGGCGCTGCGCAGCTCACCAGCACCAGCGATCCGATCTCCATGCCCCCTCTATTCTCCCACCTGGCAGAGCTCGATGAGCACGCCCCCCGCTGACCTGGGATGGATGAAGCACACCTCGGTGCCGTGGGCGCCCGGTTTCGGCTCCTCGGACAGCAGCTGGAAACCCTGGCCCGCCAGCTCGGCCATCGTGGCGCGGATGTCGTCCACTTCCAAACAGATGTGGTGCAGCCCCTCGCCCCTGGTCGCGATGAACTTCGCGATCGGCGACTCCGGCGCCGTGGCTTCGAGCAGCTCGATTCGCGTCCCTCCCGCAGAAAAGAACGCGACCCGCACCATCTCCGAGGGGACCTCCTCGCCCCCGGAGACCTCGAGCCCCAAGGCTCGGTAGAGAGGCACACTCTCCTGGAGCGAGCGCACCGCGATGCCGATGTGGTTCACACCCTTGATCAAGGGTGCTCCTTGCAGAACCCGTCGAGCAGACGGCGGGCGGCCGTGTAGGGGTCCACGGCGCCCTCGCCCACCTCCGCCAGCGCAGCGGCGAGTGCCGCCCGGTGCCCCGTGCGCATGCGCTCCTGGATCATCGCCGAGAGCAGGCGCTCCACCCGCCGCCGTGCCCTCCGCCGCCTTGCCTCCCGCCTCCGCTCGCCGCCGTCCAGGAAGCTCTGGTGCTCCAGCACCGCAGCGAGGAGATCCTCCACACCTTCGCCGGTGGTGGCGGTCGTGCGGACGACCGGCGGCCTCC
>JALHTD010000532.1 GCA_022865555.1 Thermoanaerobaculaceae bacterium
CGCCGCTGGCGGTCCTCGTCGGCGTGCTGCTCGGCCTCGCGAACCATGGTCTGGATCTCCTCCTCCTTGAGACCGGAGGATGCGGTGATCTGAATCTTCTGCTCCTTGCCGGTGCCGAGGTCCTTGGCGGTCACGTGCAGAATTCCGTTCGCGTCGATGTCGAACGTGACCTCGATCTGCGGTATGCCTCGTGGCGCCGGCGGGATCCCGATCAAGTGGAAGCGGCCCAGCGTGCGGTTGTCATGGGCCATGGGCCGCTCGCCCTGCAGGACGTGGATCTCGACCTGCGTCTGGCTGTCGTCGGCTGTCGAGTACACCTTGGACTTGCGCGTCGGGATCGTCGTGTTGCGCGGGATGACCACGTCGGTCACCGACCCGAGCGTTTCGACACCGAGCGAGAGCGGCGTCACGTCGAGGAGCAGGAGGTCGTGGACCTCGCCACCCAGCACGCCGGCCTGGATGGCCGCTCCCACAGCCACGACCTCGTCGGGGTTGACGCCCTTGTGGGGCTCCTTTCCGAAGAGGTCCTGGACCAGCTTCTGCACCCACGGGATGCGGGTCGAGCCGCCCACGAGCACGACCTCGTCGATGTCCTTCGGCTCGAGGCCGGCGTCCTTGAGCGCCTGCTTGCAGGGGCCGACGGTCCGCTGGATGATGTCCTCGACGAGCTGCTCGAACTTGGAGCGGGTGAGCTTCATGTTGAGGTGCTTGGGCCCCGAGGCGTCGGCCGTGATGAACGGCAGGTTGATCTCGCTCTCCTGGGTGGTGGACAGCTCGCACTTGGCCTTCTCGACGGCTTCCTTGAGCCGCTGCAGCGACATGCGGTCCTTGGAGAGGTCGATGCCCTGATCGCGGCGAAACTCCTCCACGAGCCACTCGATCAGTCGCTGGTCGATGTCGTCACCGCCGAGGTGGGTGTCTCCGTTGGTGGATTTGACCTCCACGACGCCCTCGCCGACCTCCAGGATCGAGATGTCGAACGTGCCGCCGCCGAAGTCGTAAACGGCGATGGTCTCGTTCTTCTTCTTGTCCAGCCCGTAGGCGAGCGCTGCGGCGGTCGGCTCGTTGACCAGCCGCACGACGTCGAGGCCGGCGATCTGGCCGGCGTCCTTGGTGGCCTGGCGCTGAGCGTCGTTGAAGTACGCGGGTACGGTGATGACCGCCTTCTCCACCTTGCCGCCAAGGTAGTCCTCCGCGGCGGCCTTGAGCTTTTGCAGGATCATCGCCGAGATCTCGGGCGGGGAGTAGGACTTGCCGTCCACCTCCACGCGGGCGGTGTCGTTCTCGCCCCGCACGACGTGAAACGGGAACATCTTGATCTCCTGCGTCACCTCGTCGAAACGGCGGCCCATGAACCGCTTGATGGAGAAGACGGTCTTCTCCGGGTTGGTGATCGCCTGACGCTTGGCCACTTGGCCGACGGGGCGCTCGCCGTTCTTGCCGAAACCCACTACCGAAGGGGTGGTGCGGCTCCCTTCCTGGTTGGCGATGACAACCGGCTTGCCGCCTTCCATTGAGGCAACAACCGAGTTGGTGGTTCCGAGGTCGATTCCAATGATCCTTGACATTGATGCAACCCTCCTCAGGTCAACTGCACGAATGCAATATAGAACCTGAGTGGGTTACTGTCAAGGTGTTACAAGCGTGGCTCCGGGTCCCCCGGTCGCCTCTTCCCCCTCCGCCCCCAAATGCAGGGAAAACAAGAGGTTCGAGTCCGGAGCCCCGTGTGCGTTGTTGCCCGCGAGCAACACCGACTGCTCGCGCAGCACGTAGCGGTACTGCCTGCCCCAGGGGTCCTGCAGCTCGCCCGGGGACATCAGGCGTTCGCGGGAAAGCTCGGCAAGGTTGTCCGGAAAGCTGCCCACCAGCATCGCTCGCGCCTGGAGGTTGTGCCAGATCCCGGCCATACGCGCCCAGGAGGACGCACCCATGATGCGGGGAGCCAGTTTTGGACCGGGTCCGAGCAGGGGGTTGGCGGGGTTCTTTGGGGCCAGCAGCACCGTGAGGGCAAGCAGCGGCATGAGGGCTATGGCGAACCACGGGAACTGCACACGCCAGGTGGTACGGTGGGCAACGTCGGTGACGGCCTTCTGCGCCGCGCGAGCGACCTCGTCCCGGGTCGCCTGCCGGATCAGGGAGCGCGTGAGCAGCGTGTACAGCGCCTTGCACGTGTCGAACTCGCCGTGCGGACTCTTGCGCACGATGTCGTCCACCGCGTTCACGCCGTTGACGAGGGCCAGGATGTCACGCTCCGTCGGCGTGATCTTCACCCTTCCGGGTGTCGACGGCTTGGACGGGACCGGCTCGAGGTCCATGTTGAACGTGTCGAGGTTCTCCTCCTCCTGCTCGAGCGTCACCTCGGCCTGGCGGGCCGCGGGTGTGGACACGAAGACCATGCCGCGGTGCGGGATGCGCTTCTCGATGATCGGCCACTCATCGAGCATCCGCGCACCTTCCATGAGGATGCTCTCCGACCCCAGGGGCGTGACGAGCTCCGCGTCGTAGTCAACACTGGTCTCTTGCGAGAAGTGGTAGTCCCCGTCCTGCCACCGGAAGACGCGAAAGATGATCTGCAGGATCTGCTGCTCGAACGCCTTGCGCAACTCCTCCTTGGAGATCACGGTGCGCTCGAGCAGAATGTGGCCGAGGCGCTCGAGGGTCTCCATCTGGGTCTTGAGTGCGGCGTCGAGCTGCGCCTTGGTGACGGCCCCGGTCTTGAGCAGGACCTGCCCAAGGCGGTCCTCCAGGCGCTTGTTGAGCGAGTCGGCCCCGACCACCTTTCCGTCCAGGAACGAAACCGTCACCACGTCTTCCGACGCGCGCAGCGTCAGCACGCCGGTCTTTCGCTGCAAGCCGATGAGCTGGAAGATGTCGGAGAGAGAGAAGTCGCGGAGGGTGCCTTCGAGCGCCATCTCTACCTCCATTCCACCGGGAGCAGTTGGGCCACGACGGCGGCGGCGACCCAGATCGCGCCGAACAGGAACCTGAGGGGCCACAGCGGAGTGGCCATCAGCGCCGGGGTGATGAACGCCGGCAGCCAGAGGAGAACCAGCATCGAGCTGACCAGCGCGAGCAGCACGAGCACACCGCCCAGCATGGGACGGCCGCCGAAGCCGACCCCGGCGCCGGGCAGCAAGAGGTCACTCACGCGGCGCTCCGCTCGCAGCCAGAAGAGCCGTCGTGCGAGCTGCTGTCGTTTGGCGAGCTGCGCCTCGATGCCGACCATGTCCTTCTTGAGGAAGATGTTGATGCACTGGGTGCAGTAGCTCTGGCTCTCGTGGGAGAGCTTGCAGCGCCGGCAGAATGCCCTTCCGCACTTCAGGCACGCCGCGGCAAAACCCCCGCTGCGCTGACGGACCAGCCGGTGCAGCACGGCAAGGATCAGGGCCATGACGCAACCGATCGCGAGCGGATGCTCGAGGGTGCGCTCGCGCAGGAGCGGCGGGGAGGACAGCCCCCGGTTCAGAAGGAGCAGGGGGTCCTTCCGACGCAGCATCTTGAGCGCCTCGTCACGGGAGAAGCCCGGAAGGATGATGTCGTGCTCCCGATCGCGCGTGAGCGCCTGGAGGCGGCGGTCGCCAGCCTGGCGCGCCGTTGCCATCGCGTCCTCACTCTCCCGGAAGTGGTAGGTTTGGGCGTAGCCGAGGGAGAGATTGTAGTTGGCGACGGCCGCGTCGTACCCGGCCTCGAGGGCTGTCTTGAACGCCTGCAGCGCCGCGTTGTAGTCTCCCTCGAGGTACTGCACTGTTCCGAGCGCCTCGGAGAGAGCCCCGTTGCGGTTCGCAGTCCGCAGGCCCTCGCGGTATGCGATGGCGGCGCCGTCCAGCAGCCCGAACTGGCGGTAGCAGTCGCCCATCAGCCTGCGGAAGTCGGGATCGTCCCCGAAGGTGTCCGTGAGCGCGTCGAGCTCCTCGAGGATCTGGGGCTCGTATCGGCGTTCGGCCAAGACCTCGGTGGCCGCGAGGATCGCGTTGGGCGGGTGAGTCATGTTGCGGAACCCGAGCTCGATCAGGGTGGGGGTCGCGGCCAGGAGCAAGAGGCCTACGGCCCCGAGCACCCTCTGGCCTGCGGGCAGGTAGGCCCAGCAGAGCGTGAACAGCCAGAGCAAGACCCACACCGGGTCGCCGCCCGCGAAGACCGGCAGAGCGATGATAAGCAAGCCGAGCACCACGCCGTTGGGGCCCAGACGCCACTGGGCGCCCATCTCGGTGAGGTCGTGCCAGAGCCGCGGCACGGCCCTCCGAATGGCGAGGAGGCCCCACACTACGAACCCTGCCCCCAGCGTCACCACGCCCGCCAGGATGGCGCTCGCACCGACCAGCTCGTGGAGGCGGGGATCGGCGAAGAGGTTGTAGACGCCGCGGCCGAGGGCCACCGCTCCCGAGGTCAGGTTGGCGCGGCCCAGGCGGACGTTGGCGAGGGCGAACCAGGCCTCCGGGCCGTCCGGGTCCAGGCGGGTGGCCTGGGTGAGCGTCACCTCGGCCTGCGTCGGCGTCTGGGTACGGGCGTGTGCAACGAGCGCAAGGGCCAGTGGCGTCATGCGAGCGATATCGGCCTTGCCCGCCACCTGGACCAGCTCGTCGGTGCGCTCCTTGAGGGCTTCAGGGTTGAACTTGTCGAGGTCCTGGGCAAGCCTGAACCAGGCCTGTTCGATGTCGCCGCCGCGGCCACGCTCGGCCGGCCCGGCCGCGAACGACGTGGCGGGGAGCAGAACGAGCGCAAGCGCGCTAGCGCGTCGCAGCCACGAAAAGCGAGCGCAGTTGATAGAGGATGTCCTCAAGGTGGCGGTTCTCCTCTGGGGCAAGCTGCCCGGCCGTCTTCTCCTGCACCACACCCAGCAGGTCGATGAAGAACCGGGCCGCTACCGGGTCGCGGCCGCGACCCGGAGCTTGCCCGGACAAGAGCGCCACTGCCTGTTGTGCCAGAAAGTCCACCAGGTCCAGGAACCCGACCTTGGAGGGCAACTGATCGGCGTCGCTGGCGGTCCCCTGCGAGTTCGCCGTTTCGGGAGCCGCCG
>JALHTD010000533.1 GCA_022865555.1 Thermoanaerobaculaceae bacterium
CTCAAGCAGGTCCACGGCACGCGGCAGGGTGGTGGTGAAAACCGCCCCGAGGGTCGGCGGTGCCATCACGCCGGAGCGAGCGGGCCCCGAACGGGCGTCCCGCCGTGGGGTATCGCTGGCGTGGCTTCATACGAACAGCGAGGGGCCCCACCGCGGGATGTCCCTGCTCGGTCGCATGCGCAGGCGAGTCGGAGGGCTGCACTCGATGCGCAGCCCGAGCGACGGCTCCGAGCCCACGGGGCAAGAAAAAGCCTCACGCAGTGAAAGACAAGGGCCTGGCCGCGCACCCGCCTGGCAATGAAAAACTCCACGGAGTGGAAAACAGAGCAGGGCCGCACGCAGCCACCCGTGGAGCCGGCAAAAAAACCGTGACGCAGTGACAAAGAAACGGACGTAATCAGTCGGTGGCGGAAACGGGGCGAGCCGTCACTCGACAGGCGGGTTCCCCTCGCGGCTTTCCCGTCGCTCCGCGAGCCAGCCGACCACGGGAGGGACCCAGCAGAGATTTGCGGCGATCGTCTCGAACGCGGTGTTGAGCTGCGTCGTGGGGCTGAATCCGGCGACTCTGGCCAGCAGCAGACCGACCGGGACGAGCAGGATGACGGCCAGGCTGGCGAGCATCACCGGGTCCCGGGCGTACCGGCTCGCCGCACCGGCAACTGTCCCTTCCTGCCGCCGCAGGAACAGGAACCCCGACACGTTGGCGCCGATCTGGTCTGAAAGGGCGTAGAAGTACGGGATGTAGAAGCCGCCGGCACCGTAGACGTTGACGCCAAGGGTGCGGCTGGCCCAGTCGATGACCCACGGCACCGCCATGCCCGCGAGCTTGCCCCACCCGTACGCCTCGGCCATCGAGGCCGAGGCACGGCGCACGCGCTGCCGCACGGCAAAAGCCCCCTCGAACAGGCTCTCCCCTTCGCCCGAGAGTGTCCGCACGAGCCACTGGCCGAGACCGCTGCGCTGAAGCCCGAAGTGGTCAAGCACCGCCGCGAACAGGATTCCGCCCGCGTACCCGGGAATGTTGTAGCTCAGAAGCTGGCGGAACTCTCCCTTTTCCTCACGAGCGGACTCAACACCACGGTTCATCACGCTGGTCCCGGAGGCATGCGTTCCTGCCGCTCAGGCGGGCCCTCAGGGCTCCGTGGTGACGGGCTGGTTGAACTGGGTGGCGCCGCGGGCGATCCCGACCCGCAGGGCGGCCTCCACGCAGTCGGCGGCTCGCTTGATCATCGCGCTCACGGCTTCCCTCTCCTCGGTCTCGAAGGGGGCGAGAACGTACTCCGCGAGGTCGTTCCAGGGGTGCTCGCCGCAGATCCCCAGGCGCAGGCGCGAGAAGTCCTCGCCGATGGCGTCCACGATCGAGCGCAGGCCGTTGTGGGTGCCCGGGCCGCCGCGCTCGCGCAGGCGGAGCTGCCCAAGCGGCATATCCACGTCGTCCACCACCACCAGGCACTGCCCCGGGGCGAGCTCCTCGCCGGCCAGGAAGAGCGCGAGGGCGTCCCCCGAGAGGTTCATGAAGGTCTGCGGCTTGACGAGGACGGTCGGCCGGCCGCCCGAGCGCCGCACGAGCTTGGCGCGGTAGCGGCTGCGCCAGCCGGTGAGGCGCCAGCGCCGCGCCATCTCGTCCACCACCAGGAAGCCCACGTTGTGACGCGTGAGCGCGTACTCCGCGCCGGGGTTGCCCAGCCCGACGACCGCCGCGATGTCCATGAGCCGAAGCAGCCGATGCTACTCGGCTTCCTCGCCCTGCGCCGGAACGGCCTTGCCGCGCTTGATGACCTCGGGCTCGGCGGCTTCCTCCGTGGCTGCGGCAGCGGCCTCCTCGGCGGGCTTGACCTCCTCCTCGGCCTTCACGTGGTGGACGGCGATCGTGACGATCACCTTGTGGGGGTCGTCCGCAAGCCTGGCGCTCGCCGGGAGCGCGATGTCGGCCGCCGTGAGGTGCTGGGAGAGCTGAAGGTTGGAGATGTCCACGTGGAAGGCCTGCGGGATCTCCTCAGCCGGGCACTCGACGTGCAGCGAGCGGCCGACCCAGTCGAGGAAGCCGCCGACCTTGACGCCCTCGGCCTAGCCTTCGAGCACGATTGGGACCTCGACCTTGAGGCGCTGGCCCTTCATCACACGGATGAAGTCCAGGTGGACGTACTGCCGGGTGATCGGGTCGATCTGCGCGTCGCGCACCATCGCGTGGCGCTCCTGCTTGGTGCCCTTCATCTTGAGCAGGAACACCGTGTTGCGCCCCTTCTCCTGCTTCAGCAACTCGGTAACGGCGTGGCGGCCGATCACGACCGGCACCGACTCCTTGTCCTTGCCGCCGCCGTAGACGATCGCTGGGATCAACCCCTGCTGACGCAGCTTGCGGTTCGCACCTTTGCCAGTGGAGCTGCGGCGCTCCACCTCGATGACGAGCTCTGCCATACACTTACCTCCACCCCCGCGGCCGAGCCGCGAGGGCCATGCACTCTACCACAAAAGCGGCTTACAGCCAACAGCCGACAGCTTACAGCTCCCCCACCCGCCAACGGACCGTTCAGCGGGGTCTTAGCTGTCAGCCGTCAGCTGTCTCTAGACGAACAGGCTCGACACCGACTTCGCCTCGTGGATGCGGCGAATGGCCTCGCCGAGCAACTCGGCCACCGAGAGCTGGCGGATCTTGGGGCACTCCCGCGCCTGCTCGCCGAGCGGGATCGTGTCGGTGACGATCACCATCTGAACCGGCGACGCCATGATGAGCTCCACCGCGGGCCCGGAGAGCACCGGGTGGACGCCGGCCGCCAGCACCCGTGCGGCGCCGCGCTCGTGCAGCGCCTCGGCGGTCTTCACCAGCGTCCCTGCGGTGTCGATGATGTCGTCCACTATCACGCACGTCCGGCCCTCGACCTCGCCGAGGACGTTCATGACCTCGGCGTGGTTCGCGCTGGTGCGCCGCTTGTCCGTGATCGCCAGGCCGGCCTCCAGGCGCTTCGCGAAGGCGCGTGCGCGCTCCACGCCCCCCGCGTCGGGGGAGACCATGACCAGCCCCGGCAGATCGAGCCGCCTGATCTCCTCGATCAGCACCGGAGCCGCGAACAGGTGGTCCACCGGGATATTGAAGAACCCCTGGATCTGGGCCGCGTGCAGGTCCATGGTGAGGATGCGCGTGGCCCCCGCCGAGGTGATGAGGTCGCAGATGAGTTTGGCGGTGATCGGCACCCGCGGGCGGTCCTTCCGGTCCTGCCGTCCGTAGCCGAAGTACGGCATGACCGCCGTGATGCGGGAAGCCGAAGAGCGTCTGCAGGCGTCCAGCAGGATCAGCATCTCCATCAGGTTGTCGTTGACCGGGGGGCAGGTGGGCTGGACGACGTACACGTCGCCGCCCCGAACGTTTTCCTCGATCTGGCACCCGCTCTCACCGTCCGAAAAGTTGTAGAGGCGGACCTCACCGCGAGGGATCTGCAGGTAGTCGCAGATGCGGTCGGTCAGTTGCGGGTGAGCGCGTCCAGAGAAGACCACCAACGGGTTTTGCTCGTGCATGCCATCCTCGCAACCGGCGATCTGGCTGGGGCGGCAGGACTCGAACCTGCACATGCGGGATCCAAAGTCCCGTGGCTTACCATTTGCCGACGCCCCAGTCGGGGCAGAGTCTAGTTCCCCGGCTGTCGCCTGTCTATCAAGTCTAGCGCTACTCTTCCTCGCCCTCCTCGTTAGTCCAGTACTTCTCACCGAGCAGGCGGTTGGCGATCTGCTGCGAGCGGGTGGAGGCCACCCCGCCGTCGCCCGTGACCCCGCGCTCGGCGACGACCCTCTCGTATTCGGAGAGGATCGCCTCGTCCAGGCGCTTCCTCGTGTCGGTGTTGAGCGGGTGGGCGATGTCCCGGAACGATCCGTTGCGCAGGCGCCGCGAGGGCATCGCCACGTACACCGTGCCCTCCTTCCCTTCCAGCACCCGGATGTCGCCCACCAGGAAGCAACCGTCGAAGATCACCTGCGCGAAGGCCTTGACCTTCCCACCCTTGTTCAGGTTGATGCGGACCTCACTGATCTCCATCACTCACTCCTCCATGACCGACGGCCGCAGGAGTGACGCCTGCCGCGTGAGCAGGGGCACGACCGCTGGACGAAAGGCCCCGAGCTCCCCGGCGGCTTGCCGCGCCCGCGCCTCGTCCTGGTAGAGCCCGAACACCGTCCCGCCGCTTCCCGAGAGCATCGCAAGCAGCGGCCGCGTCGTGTGCACACGCTCCAGGCGCCGGCCCACCTCGGGCCAGCGCTTTACGACCGTCGACTGCAAGTCGTTGCGGCAGCTCCCCACCGGGAGCTCGCCGCCTTCAATCACCCAACGGTATATCTCAGACCCGGCATCCCCGTCCAGCACGCTGGCCTCACGCGCGCGATAGACCTCGGCGGTGGGGATCGCCTCGGGCCCGGGCACGAGCACCAGCCACCAGGGCGGGAGGTCCGGCAGCGGCGTCACCTCCGAGCCGCGACCCACCCCCCAGGCGACCCCTCCCATCAGGAAGAACGGCACGTCCGCACCGAGCCCTGCGGCCAGCGGCTCGAGCTCGTCAGGCGCTTCGCGGGCCCCCCAGAGGCGGGCGAGCCCGGCGAGCGCCGCGGCGGCGTCCGAGGAGCCGCCTCCCAACCCGCCCGCGACCGGGATCCCCTTCCGCAACGTCATTCGTGCGCTCGGCGTCACGCCGAGATGCTCGGCGAGCGTCCGGGCCGCTTTCACCACAAGGTTGTCCTCCCCGGTCGGGACCGCACCGGGCGGCTCGACGGCCAGCTCGAGGACGCCGGCCGGCGCACTCTCGAAC
>JALHTD010000534.1 GCA_022865555.1 Thermoanaerobaculaceae bacterium
AGCGGATGTGGTGCTCAGTGGTGTTGGGGTGCGCGATCTGCTTGCCGACGGAAACCGTGATCGCCAGTTTCTCGCCCTGCTTCACGGAGTCGGCGCACTCGATGACCGGCAGGTGTTTCTCTGTCTTCCAGTCGCCGGATTGGAAATTTTCGCCCAGTTTCATCGTGTTTCCTCCTGTATAGCTGTTTTCAGGATTGTATCAGCCGGGGACGCCGAAGAAAAGCAGTGCAACCCGCGATTGCGGCGGAAACCCCCGGCCCGTGCCCGGGGGCGGCTTCCTTGCTACAATTCCCCCCGAAACGATGTCACTCCCGGCTCACCCCCATAACGCCCACCTGCTCGACCTGCGGACGCCCGCCGACCTGGCCGGGGAACTGGCGGCGGTAGGCTTCCCGGCGCGGGAGCCGATTGCGGAATGGGAACAGGTCAGCCACGCGGTGCTGCGCCTGGAGGGGGTGCGGCCCGCAGTGCGGTCCAGGCTGGAGAGCCTGGCAGTGAACCCGGAATCCCCCGTCCGCCTGTACGGCGGCGGGCCCAACCTGCTGCGGTCCGCAAGCCGGCGGGCGTTGCGGGGGCTGGCCAAGGCCTTGAGCGCCGGCGGGCGGCCTGCCGCCGGCGCGGAGCTGGAGCGCTGCCTGGACGCCGCACCGGGGCAGTGGCGGTGGGGGCGCCGGACTCTGGATTTCCGCAGCGGTGCCAAGGTGATGGGGGTGCTCAACTGCACACCCGACTCCTTCTACCCGGCCAGCCGCCTGCCGGAGCCGGGGCCGGCACTGGAGGCCGCGCGCGCGATGATCGCCGCCGGCGCCCACATCCTGGACGTGGGTGGGGAATCCTCCCGCCCGGGCTCCGACCCCGTCCCGGTCGCCGAGGAGATCCGCCGCGTGGTCCCGCTGCTCGAGGCGATCCGGCGGGAATCGGACGTGCTGCTCTCGATCGACACCCGCAAGCCGGAGGTGGCGCAGGCGGCTCTGGAGGCCGGCGCGGATATCCTCAACGACATCTCCGCCCTGCGCGCGGACCGCAGCCCGGGGGACGGCACGCCGGGCATGGCGGCCCTGGCGGCGCGGCGCGGGGCGCCCCTCGTGCTGATGCACATGCGCGGGGAGCCCAAGACCATGCAGGCGGAACCGCGCTACGAGGATGTGGTGAGCGAGGTGCTGGGCGAGTTGAGCGAGATGGTGGAGTTCGCCTTCGCCGCCGGGGTGGAAAGGCTCATCGTGGACCCGGGCATTGGCTTCGGCAAGCGCCTGGCGGACAATCTGTGCCTGCTCAAGAACCTCGCTGTACTGCGCTGCCTGGGCTGCCCGGTGCTGGTGGGGCTTTCGCGCAAGTCCTTCCTCGGCGCTGTCACGGGCGCCCCGGTGGAGGACCGCCTGCCGGCCAGCATCGCGGCGGACACGCTGGCCATCTTGAGCGGCGCGGACATCGTGCGGGTGCACGACGTGCGCGAGGCGGTGCAGACCGTGCGCCTCCTCCTGGCCGTGCGGGGGGCGAGCTGCCGATGAACTGGCTCGCCGACAGCTGGCTGCTGCGCGACTACGTCCTGCCGGCGCTGGACATCCTGCTGCTGGCCTTCCTGATCTACCGCACCTACCGCATCCTGGTGCAGACCCGCGCGGTCCAGC
>JALHTD010000535.1 GCA_022865555.1 Thermoanaerobaculaceae bacterium
ATCCCGCCGGACAAGCTCGACCTGCAGAAGACGCTCTACGACAAGTACATCTCCAACCCGGTGGACTTCCCTTCGGGCCAGGCCGGCCTGCCGGGCGACCACCTCTTCGGCGTCGCGAGCTCGCCTCGCTTCGGCGACGTCTTCGACGGCACCGAGTACCGCACCGTGCTGTACATCACCGAGGGTCCGGGTGGCACCGGTCTCCACGCGCTCGACGTCACGCACCCGTACGCAGACCGCACCGTCGGCGTCGTCATCTACGCGGCGGATCCCAACTACGGCTACGGCGGCGGCGCGACCGGCCCGCCGGTCCGCCCGCTGTGGAGCAGGACGAGCGACGGCAAGGCGAACACCGCTGCGATGGCGAATCTTGCGGACACCTGGAGCATCCCAGCCCTGGCCGGGACGTCCGCCGGCACCAACTGGGAGCTGGTGATGGGCAACGGCTACGTCAACTACGACGCCACCGACATCGCCACCGGGGACCCGTACCCGCGCTACCTCCGACTCGATCCGCTCGACGGCACCGTGCGGGGCAACGACCAGCTCACGCACCTCACGAGCGCCCAGCCGCTGGGCGGGCCGTGGGTGCGCGCCCAGACTTTTGCCCACTCCACGATCTGGAGCACCTCGGCGGTGGTCTTCCGCCCCGACAACGACGTGAACCAGGGGGTTCAGCTCGACCTCCAGGGCCGGGTCTGGCTGCTGCCCCGCCAAAACATGGCGAGCACCAATTGGGATCCGCCCGTGGCCCTGGGCGACCCCAGCGGACTCATCTCCGGGAGCCCCCTGTACTACAGCGCGGCCGTCGCGAGCTATCCCACGGACAGCCCGCGCTTCGACGTGTACTCGTTCTCGAGCGGCTCGTTCTACGAGATCAGCGACTACATCAACGGCGCGAGCGTCGGCATCCCCAGCACGCCGCCCGCTGATCCCAACTTCATCCCGGCCCTCTACATCGCGGTCCGCTCGGTTGCCGGCGGGAACCCGGTGATCCGCAAGAAGGACATCCACACCATCACGTTCGGGCCCGGCGACTCGAAGCAGTTCGGCCACAAGACCCAGGCCACGGCGACCTCGACGATCTTCGTTCCGAAGCCGGGGGCCGGCGGGGACACCATCGCGCTGTACCTGCTCTACGACCCGGAGGCCAACGCCTGCGTCGGCAACGCCTACCTCGTCCGCCTCGCGTTCAACCCGGAGAACATCGCCACGGTGGACCCGGTGATCACGGTCGACGAGGCCGGCACGGGCGCCGCGTCGGGGTTCGCGCTGGCCGGCCAACTGCCGGTGGTCGCCAAGTCGTTCGTCGGCAGCGGCGGCAAGGCGTACTTCTACAGGGTCAAGAACCTGACGATTGCGGGCGCAGGCGGAACGGGCGGCCAGATCGCGTGGTGGATGGAGCTGCAGTAGAACAGTGCGGATGGATAAGGAACCGGGGCGGGCGCCATGCCCGCCCCTTTCTTTTCCGTGGCTACTCCCATTTTTTCCTGTGGCGCGGCCCTGCTCCGGCAGGGCCGCGCACAACTTTCTTTCCAGGTTTCCGACAGGCGTGCGAGGGCGCCCGACCTACTTGGATGTTTCCCTGCGGCGCTACTCCTTGGGCTTGATCACGACCTGGATGCCGCTGCCCTCCAGAAGCTTGGCGAACTTCTTGGCGTCCGCCTCCGAGCCCACGATCGCGCCGTAGTGCATCGGGACGGCCACCTTGGGCTTGATCTGCCTTGCGGCCTTCGCCGCCTCGTCGGCGGTCATGACGTACGTGCCCGACACCGGCAGCAGCGCCACGTCCGGGGCGAGCCCGGTCATCTCAGGGATGACGTCGGTGTCGCCCGCGTGGTAGTAGGTCACCCCGCCGACGATGAAGACGAATCCCACCTTGCCGTCGTTCTTGGGATGAAACGTCTTGTTGGTGTTGTAGGCGGGCACCGCCTTGACCGAGATGCCGGCAACGGTCTTGGTCTCCCCCACGGCGATCACGGTGACGGGGACGGAGAGCTTGCCCGCCACCTCCTTGGGCGCCACGACCACCGTGCCCGGCTTGTGGATCTTGGTCACGTCGGCCGGCGACAGGTGGTCGAAGTGGTCGTGGGTGATCAGGATGACGTCGGCCGCCGGGAGCCCGTCACCCAGCTGGTACGGGTCCACGTACACGACCGGCGGCCCGTCGATCCGAAACGCGTCATGGCCGAGCCAGTGCAGCTTCTCCGTCATGTTGCCTGCCTCCCCGCCGCCGGCGGCCACCGCCGCCAGCAGCATCACGGTTGCCAGTCCCTTCATGCCGACCTCCACGCCAGATCAGCAATCCCCGTGAATGGGAGTCTCGGTCCCCCGGGGCCGGTTTTCAAGCCCCTCAACCCCCACGCACTAGGCCCGGGGCTTCAGCCCTCGAGCCTCAAGCCCCGAGCCTGTGTCACCTGGGCGAGCGGTGCGGGGTGGCGAGCAGGCACGTGAAGTAGCCGTCGCGCCTCCGCAGGTCCTCCAGCGGCACCGTCGCGCCCGAGGACTGGCGCCGCAGGCCCTGGTAGAGCTTGGCCAGGTCGGCGCGATGCTGGAACAGCCACGACTCGAAGGGCTCGCCGTCCTTCAGGCCGACCGGGGCGAGTTTCACCCGGAAGGCGTTTTGGAGTGCATCGACCTCGTCCTCGAACTTCCCGATGTACCAGCTGCGCGTGGCCTCGTCCTCGAGGACGCTGGCGACGCACAGCTGGGCGTCCACCTCGGGGGCCGGGGACCCGGGTTCGGTGGCATCGAGCCCGCTGCTCGCGAGTTGTTGCAGACCCTGCAACAGCGGCGTGCCCTTCTCGACCGGGACGGCGCCCGGGGGTGGCTGCTCGAAGACCATGACCTCGGCGAGCGGCGTGGGCTCCAGCCCCTTCAGGCGTGCCGTGCCGAGGGCGCGCAAGCCCACCCACGGGGCCTCGTCGCCCTCGGGGGCGGTGGCGAACAGGAGCCAGCGCATGCCGTACTGCTCGGCCTGCACGACGGGGAGGTCGCCCCAGTCCACCTCCAGGTCGCGCAGGAAGCTCTCGGTCGCGACGCCCCCGAGGTTCACGAGCTCACCGTTCTCCGCGATGAACGCGGCGTACGGGCGGTCCTTGATGAACTCGGTGAAGCGGTTGGCGTGCCGCACGGGCTCCAGGAACTGCAGGACGCGGTTCAGGTCGTAGCCCGCCGCGAGCAGGAAGTCCGTGATGTCCTCGACCTCGTAAGTCGTCTTGCCGGTGGTGAGCCGGGCGAGCTCCACGAGCCCGTGGCCGAAGAACTCGAAGTGGGAGCGGTCACCGGCCGCCGAGAACATCGGCAGCAGGTGGTACGTGCCGACGTTCATGGCGAGGCGCAGCCCGCGGTCGAACGGGAACCCCTGCTTTCGCATTCTCTCGTAGAGAAGGCGAAGCTCCGCCGCGGCGAGGAAGATGCCGCGGGCGCTGCGCGCCGAGTAGAAAGCGCCGTCGCCGAGGAACTTCTCGAACCTGAGCCTGTGGCGCTCCCTGATCTCGTCCACCCGTCCGAGGAAGCGCACCATCTGGCGCATCGCCTGCTCCTCGGTGCCGCGCCCCCGCCGGCGCAGCTCCTCGATGAGCTGGGTGAACTCCACCAGGTCGTACAGCAGCCCGTAGCGGCGGACCACCGAGGGGAGCACGCCGGGTGAGGTGAAGTCGAAGGGGCGGGTCGAGCTCGAGAGCTGCACGACCTGCCCCTGCACCTGCGTCACCGTCTTGAACCCGCGCTCGGAGACCGGGAAGATGCGGTCACGGAGGGCGGTGATGACCTCGAAGCGCTTGCAGCGGTGGGAGAGGTCGGCGAGCAACCGGCGCATGTCGGCGGAGAGGCTGGGGGTCTTGGGGTGGGGCCAGATCTCGAGGAGGTCGAGCACCGCCCGCGAGAAGAGCAGTCGTTCGGCCGGGAGGCCCGGCGCCTCGCTGTCCATCGACGCCAGCACCCGGTCGAAGTTGGGGTCCAACTGCCGCAGCTCCCTGACCTGCTCGGTTGTCGTCCTGAACACGTTCTGGAAGCGAGCCGCGTCCAGGTGGAGGTGCCCCTGGAGGAACGAGTTGAGCTCCTTGAGCTCGGCGCCGAAGCGGATCTCGGCGAACGGCAGCAGGTCATCGCGAAGCTGGTCCGCGAAGGCCCGGGACGCGGCGGACGGTTGAACCACTTCGGCGCGGCGCAAGCGGTCGAGGGCGTGGGTGCGGGCGCGGTGGGTCACGTCGGCAAGCCGCTGCGCGATGGCGTAGCGGATCTCGTCCACCGCCCGGGGCGTGAGCTCCGGCGTGTTGGTCGCCAGCGTCCGCACCACCGGGCGCAGCCGCTCGGAAACCTCGCGGGTGAGGATGAGGAGGAAGATCTCGGGCAGCCGCTGCCCGTAGTCGTGGAGGTAGGCGTTGTCGAGGATCTCGGCGATATGCCCCACCAGGAGGCGCCGCTGCTCGACGAGAGGAGCCTTGCTCACCTGCTCGTGGAGGGCAAGCGCGCGCCGGTAGGAGGCCTCGGACTCGAGCAGGCGGGTGAGCTCGCGGCCGAAAGCCTCCCAGGTCGCCGAGACGCGCAGCGGGAAGCCGAGCAGGATCGGCGACTGCTCGGCCTCGGAGTAGAGCCAGTAGGGGTGGGGCACGGCCGGGGCGGCCTCTCCGAACAGCTCGCGCCAGCGCCCGGCCCGCTCGGCGGGAGTCAGAAAAGCCAGGCGCGCATCGCCCTGCTGCAAGGACTGCTCGACGGTCCCCGGGAGTTTCTGCTGCATCCATAACTATTCTAAGCCCTTCCAACACCTCCTCATCCCGCGACGAGCCGGTCGAGGCTGCGGTAGGCGATTCCCTCCGCGACGTGGCGAGCCGCCAGGTGGGCGGCACCCTCCAGGTCGGCGATCGTGCGCGCCACCCGCAGGATGCGGTGGATGGCCCGCGCCGACAGCGCCAGCTTGCTCATCGCCAGCTCCAGCAGACGCTCGCCCTCGGCGTCGGGGGCGCACCACCGGCGTACCTCGGAGGGGGAGAGCTCGGCGTTGGTGCGCCGGCCGGTTCCGGCGAGCCGCTGCGCCTGTCGGGCCCTGGCCGCGACCACGCGCTCCCGCACCGCCTCGGAGGCCTCACCGCTCCCGCCCCGCGCCAGGTCGCGGTACGGCACCGCCGGGACCTCGAGCTGGAGGTCGATGCGGTCGAGGAGCGGGCCCGACAGGCGGGCCCTGTAGCGCCTGACCTCCGGCGGCGTGCACCTGCACTCCCGCCGCGGGTCCCCGAGGTGCCCGCAGGGGCACGGGTTGGCGGCGGCCGCGAGCTGGAAGCGGGCGGGAAACGTGAGCGAGCCCGCGGCGCGGGCGATCATCACCCTGCCCGACTCCATCGGCTGGCGCAGCACCTCCAGGACGTCGCGGCGGAACTCGGTGATCTCGTCGAGGAAGAGCACACCGTTGTGGGCGAGGGAGACCTCGCCCGGCCGCGGCAGCGTTCCGCCGCCGGCCAGGCCGGCAGCCGAGATCGTGTGGTGGGGTGCGCGGAAGGGGCGCCGGGTTATCAGGCCCTGGGGGCGCGGCTCGCCGGGCGCCACCGAGTAGACCTTGGTGGTGGCCAGCGCCTCCGCCTCGTCGAGGGGCGGCAGGATCCCCGGCAGGCGCTGCGCGAGCATCGTCTTCCCCGCCCCCGGAGGCCCCAGGAAGAGCAGGTGGTGCGCGCCGGCGGCGGCGATCTCGAGAGCGCGCTTGGCGTGCTCCTGGCCGGCGACCTCGGACAGGTCGGCGGGAGCGACGTCAGGCGCCGGCTCGAGGTGACCGTCCCCGCCACGGATCTCCGGAAGCGGCCGTTCGCCCCGCAGGTGGCGCACCACCTCGTCGAGCGAGGCGGCCGGGAGGAGGCGGGCCCCGTGCACGACGGCCGCCTCCCTTCGGTTGTCCAGGGGCAGCACGACCGCCGCCCCGGCCGCAACGGCGGCTTCTACGATCGGGAGCACCCCGCGAACCGGCTGCAGCGTGCCGTCCAGGGAAAGCTCGCCCAGCAGCCACGCCTCGGGAGTCCCGCCCGGCACCAGTCCTGCGGCTATCAGGACGCCGGTCGCGATGGCCAGGTCGAGGATTGCGCCTTCCTTGCGCTCCTCGGCGGGGGAGAGGTTTACGACGATGCTCTTGGTGTCGAGCTGACACCCGAGGTGGCGTATCGCGGCCAGGACCCGTTCGCGGGCCTCGCGCACCGCGGGGTCGGGCAGGCCCACGACGGAGAGCATCGGCAGTCCGGGGCGCGCGTCCACCTCCACCTGAACGCGCAGCGCCTCCACGCCGCGCGGCACGGCCGAGTAGACCTTGGCAAACATGGATCACCTCCGATCGGGAGGTGGTTGGACGGTACTCACATTCTGGGGCCCGGAGCCCCGCCCGTCAAGGTATGCTCTCCCCGTGAGCGAGCCCAAGGAACAGGTGGAGGCTTTGCGGAAGCTCCTCGAGGCCGAGCTGAACCGGCGCCTGCAGCCTCAGTGGGGCTACTGGCCGCTCCTGGTCGGGGTGCTCGGTGTGCTGCTCGGGATCGCGCTCCTCGCCGAGATCTTCTGAAGGGCGAGGAACGTCTGGCCCGCCTGCGAGAGCCTCGACGCCCACGGGGACGAAGACGGATGGCCGCCGAGCGCCGCGAGGCCGAGGAGCAGGGCGAGGATGAGAACCGCCGCCGCCGCGCCGATGGCCAGGCCGGCGATTCGGTCCACCCATCCGAGGTGAAGAGCTTTCACGCCGCGGCGCAGCCCGAGCCCGGCGAGCCAGACCAGCACGGCCGCGACGATCGCGACCACCGCCACGGCCGCCGCACGCTCGCCGCTCGTGGCCTCGGGCGTGCTCGCGAAGAGCTGAGCCGCGGCCGGGCCCGCCCAGCGTCCCGCCAGCACCGCGGCGGCGACCGCGGCCACCAGCGTGGCCATGCGCAGGGCCCCCCAGATCATCCCGGCCACGGCGCAGCCGCACACCACCAGGAGGACGAACACATCCACGGCTGGTATCTTACCGCCGGCCGGGGGTAGACTGCGCCGGTCTCTTGGGGGGGTGGCGATGGGGTTCATTCCCGATCCGTTGCATCCGGCGATCATCCACTTCCCGATCGCCCTGAGCCTGGTGGCGATTCTGTTCGAGTTGCTGGCACGCCACCCGCGCGCGCGGGCGCTGGAGACCTCGGCCGGGCTGCTGATGGTGCTCGCGGCGCTGGGCAGCGTGGCCGCGGTGCTCTCGGGCCAGGCGGCCCGCGACCAGGCCGTCGTGCCGCCGGCGGTCGCGCCGCTCATCGAGCGCCACGAAGAGCTCGGCGAGCTCGCGATGTGGCTGCTGCTGGCTGTGGCCGCCGTGCGGCTCGTGCTGGCCTGGCGGGGGTGGTTCAAGGGGCTCGTCCCCTGGGCGTACCTGGCCCTCGCCGCGGTAGCGGCCGGAGTGGTGGGCTACAACGGCCACCTGGGCGGCAAGATGGTCTTCGACCACGGCCTGGGCACCGCGCCGGTGCAGCGGCAGGCGCCGACCAAGGCGGGGCTGCGCCCGGCTCCACCCGAGATGCCACCGGACTCGCAGGGACCCGGGGTCAGCCGGGCGGGCTAGAATCGCGCCGGTGAGCCTCCGCCGGCATCTCGCCCGCACGTCGCCGCTCCTCCTCGTTCTCGCCCACGCGACCCGGGCGGTCGCGGCGGAGCCGGTCCTCGCCTGGCAGGTGCTCGACCAGGACACGCCTCGCGCGCTCTGGGCTGGCCGCAACGCGGACATTCGCCTCCGCCTGCGCAACGTCGGCACCGCCACATGGTCCGAGGAGGCGGGCGATCACCTCTCCTATCACTGGCTGCGCCCCGATGGGACGGTGGTCGAGCGGGACGGGATGCGTACCCGGCTGCCCGGCCCGGTGCGCCCCGGCGAAACCGTGGAGATCACCGCCCGGGTGCACGCCCCGATCGGCTCCGGCAGGTGGCTGCTCGAATGTGAGATGGTGCGGGAGCAGGTGACCTGGTACGGCGCGCCGGCCGGCGGCGCGCGGCTGCGCGTCCCGGTGCGGGTGGTGTGGCGTTGCGCGCTCCTACAGGTCGGCTTTGGCCTGGCGGGGGTCGCGCTCGCGCTCGCCGCACGTCGCCTGAGACCGGAGCCGGGCTCGTGGGCCTGGCTGGTCGTGGAAGCGGTCCCGGTGCTCTGGGCCTGGGTTGGGATCGGCCTCCTGACCGTGACGTTCTCGGAGGTCGCGGGCCGGCAGCTCTGGC
>JALHTD010000536.1 GCA_022865555.1 Thermoanaerobaculaceae bacterium
CCGGGGTCGCGTTCCAGCCCCTCGCCTGCCAGCACTGCGAAACCGCGCCCTGCGAGCAGGTCTGCCCGGTAGCCGCGACGGTCCACTCCGACGAGGGGATCAACGAGCAGGTCTACAACCGCTGCGTGGGCACGCGCTACTGCTCCAACAACTGCCCGTACAAGGTGCGACGGTTCAACTTCTTCAACTACTTCAAGAGCGTTCCCCAGGTTGAGAAGATGGTCTTCAACCCCGAGGTCACGGTGCGCGGGCGAGGCGTCATGGAGAAGTGCAGCTTCTGCATCCAGCGCATCGAGGCCGTGAAGATCGCGGCTGGCAACGACCGGCGTCCGATCCGCGACGGCGAGATCGTGCCCGCCTGTGCGCAGACCTGCCCGACACAGGCGATCGTCTTCGGCGACCTCAAGGACCCGGGGAGCAGAGTCTCGAAGCTCCACGAGGACCAGCGCTCCTACTCGCTGCTCGGGGAGCTCGCGACCAGGCCGCGCACCCGCTACCTCGCGAGGTTGCGCAACCCCTCGCCGAAGCTCGGGGAGGGCGAGTGAGCACGATCCCGCTTCCCCTGCTGGATGCGGCCGAGGACCCCCGGCGGCGCCCTCCCCTCGAGCTGGGCGACAACGACTTCGCCACGGTGACCGAGAAGGTGTGCTCGATCGTCGAGCGGCCCCGGCCGCCGCTCGCCTGGTACATCGCGTTCGGGATCTCTTCAACACTGACGGCGCTGCTGGTGGCCATGCTGGGCTACCTGTTCCTGGCCGGGATCGGGGTCTGGGGCCTCAGCATCCCGGTGGGGTGGGGCTTCGACATCACGAACTTCGTTTTCTGGGTGGGCATCGGGCACGCCGGCACGCTGATCTCCGCCATCCTCTTCCTCTTCCGCCAGAAGTGGCGCACCGGCATCAACCGCTTCGCCGAGGCCATGACGATCTTCGCCGTGATCTGCGCAGGGATTTTCCCCGCCATACACACCGGGCGGCCCTGGTTCGACTACTGGCTGTTCCCGTACCCCAACCAGATGTCCGTCTGGCCGAACTTCAGAAGCCCCTTGCTGTGGGACGTTTTCGCGGTGAGCACCTACTTCACCGTGTCGTTGATGTTCTGGTACACGGGGATGATCCCCGACCTGGCGACGCTGCGCGACCGCGCCACGACGCGCCTCCGGAGGATCGCCTACGGAATCCTGAGCCTCGGCTGGCGCGGCTCGGCGCGCCACTGGCACCGCTACGAGCGCGCCTACCTGCTGCTCGCGGCGCTCGCGACCCCGCTGGTGCTCTCGGTGCACTCGGTCGTGAGCTTCGACTTCTCGGTTTCGCAGCTTCCGGGCTGGCACTCGACGATCTTCCCGCCCTACTTCGTGGCCGGCGCCATCTTCTCCGGCTTCGCGATGGTGCTCACGTTGCTGGTGCCGGTGCGCTCATTCTTCCACCTCGAGGACCTGATCACCACGCGCCACCTCGAGAACATGGCGAAGATCACGCTCGCGACCGGCCTGATGGTGGCCTACTCGTACGGGATCGAGTTCTTCATGGCGTGGTACTCGGGCAACCCGTACGAGAGGTTCGCCCTTGCAAACCGGGCGCTGGGGCCCTACGCCTGGGCGTTCTGGACCATGCTGTTCTGCAACGTCATCGCGCCCCAGGCGTTCTGGCTCAAGAGGGTACGCACCACGCCCTGGACGCTTGTGCTGGTGTCGATCCTGGTCAATGTGGGGATGTGGTTCGAGCGCTTCGTCATCATCGTGACCTCGCTGCACCGCGACTTCCTGCCCTCGAGCTGGGGGTACTACAAGCCGACGTGGGTGGAGCTCTGCACG
>JALHTD010000537.1 GCA_022865555.1 Thermoanaerobaculaceae bacterium
CACCCCCAGCAGCTCCAGGACCGCGGTGGCGGCAGCGTGGAGCATGGGGAGGCCGGGCGGCGCCTCGAGCAGGTTGCAGACCACGGCGCCCGTGAGCTCCCCCGCGTGCTCCCAGACGCGCCCCTCCCGCACCGCAACCCTGGTGTGCGGGATGTCCAGCGCTTCGAGCCCCTCCTCGAACACCCGTGCCTGGTCGAGGACGTCGGCGGTGGAGGCGTCGGCGGCAGGATCCACCGCGCTGTGCGCGATCACCGCCCGCGCGAACTTCACAGGCCGTACCTCGCGCGGGCCGACTCCACGATCGCGCCGATCAGCTCCCGGTAGTGGACACCGGCGAGTCGAGCCATGATCGGGAGGTCCGAGCGCACGTGGTTGAGCCCCGGCAAGGGGTTCACCTCGAGAAAGTGAAGGATTCCGGCGGCGTCGCAGCGCAGGTCTACGCGTGCGCCGTCGCGGCAGCCCAAGGCGGCAAACACCGCGAGGGCCAGCTCCCGCGCCTGCTCCGCCAGCGGGTCGTCCGCGAGCAAGCGGTAGGCGACGCGTTCCAGGTACTCCTCCTTGTTGAGGGCGGTGTAGGCCGCGGCCTCGGCCTTCCCGGTGAACGAGACCTCCATCACGCCCAGCACGCGGGCCGTCGCACCGTGGCCGAGGACACCCACCGTCACCTCACGGCCCGAAAGGAACGCCTCCACGAGCACCGGCTGACGGTACTGCTCGAGCATGGCCCGGCACGCGGCGATCAGCTCCTCGTGTCTCCTGACCAGCGAACGCTGGTTCACGCCCTTCGAGCTCCCCTCGGCCAGTGGCTTGAGGAACAGCGGGACCGGCAGGTCCACCGCACGGGCCTCCTCCGGGGAGCCGACGACCGCGAACGGCGCGGTGGGAAGGCTATGGTCACGGACGATCCGCTTGGCCACCGCCTTGTCGAGGGTCACGGCACAGGTGAGCGGGTCGGCAAACGTGTAGGGTTGGTCGAAAAGCTCGCAGAGCGCGGGCACCTGGGCTTCCCTCGAGCGCCCCGAGACCCCCTCGCAGATGTTGAAGACGAGGTCCCAGTGCTCGCCGCCCACCAGGCGCCGGGAAAGTTCCCTTCCGCGGCCGATGCGCTCGACGCCGTGGCCCAGTTCGACCAACGCGCTCTCGAGTCCGGCGACGGTGTCCTCGCTGTCGAACTCCAGCACGTCGTCGGGAGCAAAGCCCGCCTCGAGATAGTCTTCCTTCAGGTCGCAGCAGAGCCCGACGGAGAGTCCCATCGTCTCAGGCGTGCTCGGCCGGGTCGACGTAGGAGTAGGCCTGGCCGGCCCAGTTGCGCAGGCTCACGTGGCCGTTCTGGTAGTCGAGGATGGTCTCGGCCTGGATCGGCACCTTGCCGCCGCCGCCCGGCGCGTCGATCACGTAGGTCGGCACCGCGTAGCCCGTTGTGTGGCCGCGCAGGCCGTTCATCAGCTCCATACCCCTGTGCACGCTGGTCCGCAGGTGGCCGGTGCCGACGACCGGATCGCACTGGTACAGGTAGTAGGGCCTCACCCGGACGCGAAGCAGTGCGTGAAAGAGGTCCTTGAGCGTCTGCACGTCGTCGTTCACGCCCCTCAGCAACACGGTCTGCGAGCCGAGCGGGATGCCGCCGTCGGCCAGCAGGTCGCAGGCGCGCGCCACCTCCGGGGTGATCTCGCGCGCGTGGCAGAAGTGCAGCGACAGCCAGACGCGGTGCTTGCGCAGCACGGCCACCAGCTCAGGGGTGACGCGCTGCGGGAGGAACGAAGGCACGCGCGAGCCGATGCGCAGGAACTCGATGTGCGGGATCGCCGAGAGGCGGCCCAGTAGGTCGTCCAGGCGGTCGTCGGACATCAGCAGCGGGTCGCCGCCCGAGAGCAGCACGTCGCGCACCTCGGTGTGCTGCTCGAGGTAGGCGACGATGGCGTCCACCCTTCGGGGGAGCGGATCCAGCCCGCCCTGGCTCACCAAGCGCGAGCGTGTGCAGTAGCGGCAGTACGCCGCGCAGGTGTCGAGAGCGAGGAGCAGGACGCGGTCCGGGTAGCGATGCACGAGGCCCGGCATCGGCGAGTCGTGATCCTCACCACAGGGGTCGGTCATGTCCCCGGGCCCGACGAGCAGCTCTTCCTCCCGCGGCACGACCTGCAGGCGGATCGGGCAGGAGGGGTCGTTGGGGTCGATGAGCTCCGCGAAGTGCGGGGTCACCGCCACTGCGAACTTCTCCTGCGACATGGCGAGGCCACGCCGCTCGGCACCGGTCAGCCGCAGCAACTGCTTGAATTGCTCTGGCTTGATGAAGCGGTGGTGCATCTGCCAGCGCCAGTCGTTCCAGCGCGCGCGGTCGTAGGACTCGCCGAAGATCCGGCAAATCTCTTCGCGCCGCGCGCTACGTTTCAGGGGATCGGCAGGTACTGTGTTTTCCTTCATGGTCTCCTACCTCCGACAAAGGAGGTGTTGTGCTCGTGTGCCGGTTTTTCGGGCAGAGAGAGAGGGACCCAGACTCTCTATAGCTTGGTGCTCTGTGGGCCACCCGGTTTGGGCCCGGCAAGATCGCCCCGAGGGCGGCGGGAGCATGGCTCTCGTCCCCTTAGGCCGGTGTCCCGCCAGAGCCTCGCCGCGGGGCGGGGGGTGCGCCGCAGGCTCCCGTGGCGAGCGATTCCGTGGTGGGAAAAGCAACCGCGGCCGCGCTCGGCGATACTTCAGGCGGGGCCGCGGGGAGAAGATTCACGCGGTGGGTACTACTTGGAGGCTGGTCGGATGAGACGTCCGTGTCCATCTCGATTCAAAGATAAAGCACAAATCATAGTTGTCAAGGGGGGGCCTCCAGGATGGCAACTCAAGCGCCCACACCTCCCGCGACGTCGCCCCCCGTATGGCATGCTGCGCCGGTGCCCGGCATCATCGTGTACGCGGACGAGCGCCTCGTCGCGCTCAACAAGCCCGCCGGCGTGAGCCTCGCGACCAGGCGGGCCGAGCCGCACGCGGCAGTCGCGCGTTTGCTCGCCGCGCTGCCGCACAACGAGCGCCTGCAACACGGTCTTGCAGCCGAAGACCTGCTCCTCGTGCATCGCCTCGATGTCGGCACCTCGGGGTTGGTGCTGCTGGCGAGAGACGCCGAGGTCCACCGCGACCTCGCGCGCGCCTTCGGCGAGCGCCACGTCGGCAAGCTCTACCTCGCGCTGGTCTGGGGGTGTCCCAGGCCGCGCGCGGGCCGCTGGGAGTGGCCGCTCGGCCCCGACCGCCGCGACCGACGCCGCATGCGCGTCGATCCCGGGGGCCGCCGCTCCGTGACGGACTACGAGGTGCTCGCCCGCGCGTCCCACGTCGCGCTCGTGCGCCTGCAGCCCGCGACCGGCCGCACACACCAGTTGCGCGTGCACCTCGCTCACGCCGGCCACCCGATCGTCGGCGACGACCTCTACGGGGGCCCGCGTCACCGTGGTATCCGCGACAAGGATCTGCGCGCGGTGCTGGCGCCGGCGCACCCCTTCCTGCACGCGTGGCGGCTCCACCTCCCCGCGACGACGTCCACCCCGGAGTTGGTGCTTGTCGCTCCGCTCCCTGATGATCTCGCCGCCGCCCTCGAGACCCTGGGCATACCGCCCGCGGCGCTCGGGCAGGAGCCATCCCGGAGCGGCGATCGGAGCTAGAATGCCGGAGCTGGAGGAGACCGTTATGCTCGAGGCCATTCGCAGGCACCTCTCTGACAAAGCGTTCCTGCTCGACTACACGTGCCAGGGCATCCCGAAGTCGATGCTTCACCTGCCCGGACCCGACTTCGTGGACCGGGTGCTGGCGCCTTCGGACCGGCCGATCAACGTGCTGCGCAGTCTTTCGTGGCTGTTCGGCACCGGCCGGCTCGCAGGCACCGGCTACCTCTCGATCCTGCCAGTGGACCAGGGGATCGAGCACTCGGGCGCCGCCTCGTTCGCGCCCAACCCGGCGTACTTCGACCCCGAGAACATCGTCAAGCTCGCCGTCGAGGGCGGCTGCAACGCGGTCGCGTCAACGCTGGGGGTCCTCGGCGCTGTGGCCCGGCGGTACGCCCACAGGATCCCGTTCATCCTCAAGATCAACCACAACGAGACCCTCACCTACCCGCTCACCCACGACCAGACGCTTTACGCCAACGTGGATCAGGCGTTCGACATGGGCGCGGCCGGGATCGGAGCCACCGTCTACTTCGGCTCCGCCGAGTCGCGCCGGCAGATCCAGGAGGTCTCGGAGGCGTTCGCCCACGCCCACGAGCTCGGCATGTTCACGGTGCTCTGGTGCTACCTGCGCAACTCTTCGTTCAAGAAGGACGGCGTCGACTACAGCGTCGCCGCCGATCTCACCGGGCAGGCCAACCACATCGGAGTCACAATCCAGACCGACATCATCAAGCAGAAGCAGCCCGAGAACAACAACGGGTACAACGCGATCAAGTTCGGCCACACCAGCCCGCTCGTGTACGAGAAGCTTGCGTCCGAGAACCCCATCGAGTGGACGCGCTGGCAGGTCGCCAACTGCTACATGGGGCGCTCGGGAATGATCAACTCCGGGGGAGCCTCCGGCAAGAACGACCTCGCCCAGGCGGTGGTCACGGCGGTCATCAACAAGCGCGCCGGTGGCATGGGGCTGATCTCGGGCCGCAAGGCTTTCCAGAAGCCGATGGGGCAGGGCGTCGAACTCCTCAACGCGATTCAGGATGTCTACCTCTGCAAGGAGGTCACGGTCGCGTAGCCGCAGCAAAAAACACTCACGGCCCCTGTCCGCTCTCCTCCTTGCCGACCTCTGGCACCTGCCGCCAGCCTCCGTGACCGGATTGTGCTAGCTTTCACGCACCCGGGACCGCGCCTGCCGGAGGGCGCATCCCTCGCGGGAGGGGTCCATGCTGCGCAAGCCTGTCGTGCTCATCACCGGCGCCGGCGGCGAGATCGGCCACGGCCTGATCACGCGCCTCGCCGAGGACGGCACCCACTCCGTCATTACCCTCGATGTGCGGCCGCTGGAGCCGGGCATCGCCAGGCTGGTGCAGCGCGAGTTCGTCGGTTCGATCCTGGATACCGACGTGCTCGAGCGCATCCTCTCCGAGTACGAGGTCGACCACGTCTTCCACCTCGCCGCTCTGCTCTCGACCCGCTCCGAGTTCACCCCGATGACGGCGCACCACGTCAACGTCGAGGGAACCATAAACCTGCTGGAGTTCGCCCAGAAACAGGGGGAGTCACACGGGCGACCCGTGGTGTTCATGTACCCCTCCTCGATCGCCGCCTACGGTCTGCCCGACGTGGAGAGCAAGATGCGCGTCGGCAGGGTCACCGAGAACGAGTGGACCAAACCGACCACGATGTACGGCTGCAACAAGCTCTACTGCGAGCACATGGGTCGTTACTACGCCAAGCGCTACAAGCAGCTCGCCGCCGAGACGCTCTCGGGCAAGGTGGACTTCCGTTCCCTTCGCTTCCCCGGTCTCATCTCGGCGGTCACCATACCCTCGGGCGGAACCTCGGACTACGCCCCCGAGATGATCCACGCCGTCGCCCAGGGAAAGCCCTACGCCTGCTTCGTGCGCCCCGACACGCGCATCCCGTTCATGGCGATGCCGGACGGGGTCGAGGCCCTGCTCAAGCTCGCCGCCGCACCCAAGGGGAACCTCAATCACACCGTCTACAACGTCGGCGCCTTCAACCCCTCCGCCGACGAGATCCGGCAGGTCGTCCTCGAGGCTTTCCCGGGCTCCGAGATCACGTACAGCGTGGACGTCAAGCGCCAGGGGATCGTAGACGCCTGGCCCGCCGACGTGGATGACACCGCGGCCCGCCGGGACTGGGGGTTCGCACCCCAGTACGATTTCAAGCGCGCCTTCTCGGAGTACCTGATCCCCACCATCCGGCGGCGCTACCAGAAGTAATTTCTGCCTCTGTTCTGCAAGCGCGCTTTGTCTTGTCCCTCGTGCTCGCTGCCGGTTCCCCCTTTTTCCACCGCGTGGAGGCTTTGTTTTGCCGGTCCCATGGGTGGCTGGGTGCGGCCTTGCGTCTCCCCAGCCACTGCGGCCGCACACTCCTCCGCCCGCGACCGGAGGGCGCGATCCGCATCGGGGCCCCGCGGCGTTCGCGTGAAACCGCGCCGCCGTCTCCCCACCGCGGCTCGCGCGTCCGGTACCCGCGGGCTGCGGAGAGATTTGCCACCCACGGCACCGGCATTTGAAGCCCCCCACCCTTCGGCTAGAGACACTGAAGCCGGGCCGAGATCACCTCGCGTCAGGACCTTTCGAGCGTTTCGTTCGAGAGCAGGGGTGGGGGTGAAATCCGCCCCGCGGGCGAGAAGAGCCATGGCGCCCGAGCGTGCGGGCCCCGAGCGGCCAGACCGGCGGGTGGAGACGCTGGCCCCGACCGAGCGTCTCATGCGAGGGAGGGGAACAGCCAGGGTCCGCACGCCGGGCTGTGCCTGCTCGGTCGCACGCGAAGGCGGGTCGGAGCTGCGGCCTCGACGGCCGCAGCGAGCGACCGCTCATAGCCCGCGGGGCAACAAGAAGCCTCACGCAGTGACAAAGAAAAGGCTGGCCGCGCACCCGCTTGGAAAAACAAAGCCGTCAGGGAGTGAAATGCACCATCGCGACTGTTCGCCCGGCCGACAACAAAACCGAGAAAAACGGTGTGGGGCAAAGCTCCGACGAGA
>JALHTD010000050.1 GCA_022865555.1 Thermoanaerobaculaceae bacterium
AAGAAGATGGAGATCTACGCCGGGCTCGTCGAGAACCTGGACCACCACGTCGGACGGCTCATCGACCACCTCAAGAAGATCGGCGAGTACGACAACACCATCTTCATCGTTTTCGGCGACAACGGCGCCGAGGGGGGCGACCTGTTCGAGCTGATCGCGGGCTCGCCCGGCTCGCGCGACTACCTCTGGGCGGCCATGCACTGGTCGCAGACCCACCCCAACGCGTGGGGCGACCCGGGGTCCTGGCTCGCCTACGGGCCCATGTGGGCGCAGGTCTCCATGACGCCCTTCAGCCCGTACAAGGCCTGGCTCGCAGAGGGCGGCATCCGCAACGCGCTCATCGTCAGCGGGCCCGGGGTCAAGCGCCCCGCGGGGAGCGTGAACACCCATGCGACCATGCACGTGGCCGACATCATGCCAACGCTCCTCGAGGTGGCCGGCGCGAGCTACCCAAAGACGTACAAGGGGAAGGACGTGCCCCCGGCGCTGGGCAAGTCCTGGGTGCCGGTCCTGGAGGGCCGGGCCGAGTCGCCGCGCACGGACCAGGACGTGCTCGCCTGGGAGCTCTTCGGCAACCGCGCCGTCCGGCAGGGGAGCTGGAAGCTGCGCTGGGAGAACAAGCCCTTCGGCAAGGCGGACTGGGAGCTCTTCGACCTCGCGGCGGATCCCGGCGAGCTGAAGGACCTCGCTGCTCAGCACCCCGACAAGCTGAAGGAGATGGTGGCGCTCTGGGACGACTACGTCCGGAGGAACAACGTGGTCCTGCCCAACCGCTCACCCTACGAGACTCTGGAAAAGGCCCTCCCGCAGCGCGTCCCGGTCCAGGCCGGCTACCCACCGGTCAACCTGAAGCGCCAGTACGTGCCGCCCGCGGACATGCTCGCGGACCCGAAGCAGTGAGCGCTGAGCCTCACAACGTCTTCGAAAAGGAGCCGATGCCATGAACGACGAAAGCAAATTGAGGAGAGGGGTGGAGCGGTTGCTCCTCGCCCTGGCGCTAGTGCTCGCCACGGGTGCTCTCTGGGCGACGCGGGCGTCCGCCCAGGTGCCGCCGCGCTTCTACTGGAAGACCCTGTCGGGCGCAAACGCGGTTCCAGTCATCGTCAACTCGATAAGCGGCAACACGAACCCGTTCGATCCGGCTCATATCGTGACGCCGGGAGCCACCATCGACGCCACCCTGGCTATCGCGGGTTATGCGCGCTTCTTTTCCCTGTTCGACCGCGCGGCCCTGGCCGCGGTCCTGCTACCCATGGGGCGAATCTCGGGCCAGGTCACCGCGGGCGTCCAGTCGGTCACTCAGACGGCCCGCGGATTCGGCGACCCGATGATGGAGCTCGACGTCAATCTCATCGGCCCGCCGGCGCAGAAGACCCTGGTCGACGTCCTGCGCTACGAGCCGGGGTTCTCTCTCGACGTGATCGCCGACCTGGCGGTGCCGATCGGCGAGTACGACAACAACCGGTCCCTGAACCTCGGCCAGAACCGCTGGTATGGGCGCCTGGGCGCGCCCATCGTCTGGCAGCTCGGTCCGTGGGTGCCGGGTAGGCGAACGACCCTGGAGCTCCTGCCTGCCGTGTGGTTCTTCGGGACCAACAACGACTTCATGGGGAAGACACTCACGACCGACCCGATGTTCCAGGTGGACGCGCACCTGACGCGCGACTTCACCGACCGCCTCTGGGGGTCGCTCGACGGTGCCTGGTACACGGGCGGCCAAGCGAGCATCGACGGTGTCGAGGGCGAGAAGCTCGACAACCTGGGGGTCGGGCTCACGCTCGGGTACCAGATCAACGACAACCTGGGCCTCACCATCGGCTACAAGTCGACCGTCAACGACAACGCTCCAAGTGATCTCCAGATGGACGGCTTCATGATATCGCTCGTGTCAGGGTGGCACTCGATTATCGAAGGAGCACGCCGGCTGAAGGGTGGGGAGTAGTCCTGACCGCCTCCGAGCCGAGCGTGAGTGGTATCGGGTCATCCGACGGCGTACGTACCGGACCTAACGAAGCCGGGACGGACAGGGTTACCCTTCGGCGGTCGGCTGGCCATCCTGGCCCGCAGCCGAATGGCTCTAGCGAATAGGAGGAGTACCCCAATGAGCGCAGGCAAGAAGCTCCCGGTGAGATCGTCGAAGCGGCCCGGTCGAGCGGGTTCCGAGTCCCACCAACTGCCTGTCCAGCCGCGGTCGCGGGCGGAACACTATGCCGCGGGCAAGGCCCTGCGGGAAACCTGCCCCCGGGATGCACACGCCGCCTGGAAGGCCCCCTCCGACCGGCGCGACGCGGTCGAGTTGGTCCTGGAAGC
>JALHTD010000051.1 GCA_022865555.1 Thermoanaerobaculaceae bacterium
CCGCCTGTTCCGGGCGCGCAACGGCCGGTTTCCCGTCACCCTCGGCGAGCTGGTCACAGCCAAACCGCGAGTGCTGCGAAAGACGTGGGCCGACCCGATGACCGGCGTACCCGACTGGGAGCCGGTGTTCCTCGGCGAGGAGGGCGCGACGCTGGCGGGCGGCTCGATCGGGCCCCCGGCGACCCCCGCGCCCGAGGAGACACCCGGGGCCAAGACGAGACCCGGGCGGGTCAAGGTTCCGAAAGCGCCAGGCGGCCAAAAGACCGGGGCGATCATCGGCGTGCACTCGAGCCGCTGCGATGAGGCGATCAAGCTGCTCGACGGCAGGTCCCGCTACTGCGAGTGGAAGTTCTACTTCGACCCCAACAAGCAGACCGGCGCACCCACGCCCGTACCTGTGAAGACGCCGCCCCGCTGAGCGCGCTCCGGGACTGGTACACTTGCACGTCCATGGAGGGCGGCCCGACCCTGCTCGTTGAAGCCATTCCCCACGCCGAAACCGTGGCCGTGGGGGCGTGGGTGCGCAGCGGGTCGGCGCACGAGGCGGGCGAGGTTGCCGGCATCACCCACCTTCTGGAGCACCTTTTGCTGCGCCGGTGCGGCGACTGGACCCCTCAGGAGATCGCGGAGCTGATCGATTCGCTGGGCGGGGCGGTCGACGCCTTTACGACGCGCGAGGCGTGCGCGGTGACCGCCCACGTCCCCGCGGACCGTTTCGATGAGGCGCTCGAGCTCGTGTTGGACGCGGTGTTCCGCCCCGGCCTGAAGCCCGACGAGGTCGAGTTGGAGCGGCGGGTGGTCGCCGCCGAGTTCGACCTGATCCAGGACTCCCCGATCGAGGTGGCGGCCGAGCAGGCCCTCGCGGCCTGCTGGGGCGACCACCCTCTTGCCCGCCCGGTCCTCGGCAGGCGCGACGTGGTCGAGCGGCTGGGGGCGACCGACCTGGCCCGCTTCCACCGGGAGCGCTTCACCGCCGACAACCTTCTGCTGGTCGCGGTGGGCCCCGTCGATGAGGGGCGAATCCGAGAGCGGCTTGCCCGCCTGCCGGGGCAGGCGGCGCGACCCGTCGGTCTGACATCCCCGACGTGGAGAAGCGGAGTGCTGGTGGCGGAGCGCGATGGGCTCGAGCAGCTCTACGCCAACCTAGTGCTCCCCGCGCTGCCCTCCGGCCACCCGGAGATCCTCACCCTGGGGGTTCTCCACCAGTTGCTGGGCGGGGGCGCCGCGAGTCGGCTCTTCCGCGAGCTGCGCGACCGCCTCGGCCTCGTCTACGACGTCGGCACCTCCGTGTACACGACCGTGGTGACCGGCGTGCTGGAGGTGACCTTCTCCGCCCCCGCCCGCCAGGCCGAGGCCTGCTGGGAGGCCGTCCTCCGTGTGCTGGAGCAGGTTGGGGCGGGTGAGATCGGCGACGACGAGGTGATGCTCGCGCGGCGTGCGCTTTCGGCCGGCATCGTGCTGGGCTCCGAGGGCACCGACGCGCTGATGGAGGCGCACGCCGGCGAGTTCCTCGCGCGCGGGCGCCGGTTCGACGCCGCCTCGGTGCGGCGCGAGCTGGACCTCGTGAGCCCGGAGCGCGTGCGGACGCTGGCCGCGCAGGTCGTGCGTCTCGACGCGATCGCGGGGGCCGTGTGCGGTCCGAGGGCTGGCCTGCTCCTGCCGGGGGCGCTGGCACGGAGGGTGGCATGACACGTCCGGTCGAAGTGCTCGTGCGGCGGCTCCCCCACTCGGAGGAGCTGCCCCTACCGACCTACGCGACTCCGGGCGCCTCCGGGGCCGACGTGGCGGCGGCGGTGACGGAGGACGTCGCGCTGAAGCCGATGGAGAGGCGCGCCATCCCCACGGGTCTGGTGGTGGCCGTGCCTCCCGGGTACGAAGTGCAGGTTCGGCCGCGCTCTGGGCTGGCGCTGCGCCACGGGGTGACGGTGGCGAACGCCCCCGGCACCGTGGACAGCGACTACCGGGGCGAGCTGATGGTGATACTGATCAACCTGGGCAACGAGACATACACCGTCAAGAGGGGAGAGCGCATCGCACAGTTGGTGCTTGCCCCGGTCGTGCAGGGAACATTTACCGAGAGTGAGAAGCTGCCGCCCTCGGAGCGCGGGTCGGGCGGGTTCGGCTCGACGGGGGCCTAGGGGTGCGACTGGCCGTGCTGGCCTCCGGCTCTGGCGGGAACGCCGCCGTCCTGGAGGCTGGTGACGTCTGCGTGCTGATCGACTGCGGCATCTCCTACCGGCAGCTCGGGTCGCGCATGAAGGCGCTCGGGATGGCGCCGGGGCAGATCCAGGCGGTGCTGCTCACCCACGAGCACGACGACCACATCAGGGGGCTCGAGGTGTTTCTCCGGCACCACCGTGTCCCGGTGCTGGCCACGGCGGGCACCGTCGAGGCGATGCCGTGCCCTCCGGGGGATGCGCAACCGCTCACCTCCGGGCGCGAGGTGCGCCTGGGGAGCCTCAAGGTGCTCCCCGTCGAGACGAGTCACGATGCCCGCGAGCCGGTGGGGTTCGTGGTGGAGGACCGCGGCCAGCGGGTCGGGATGGTCACCGACACCGGGGTGCTCACCGAGCTCCTGGTCGAGCGCCTCTCCGGGTGCCACGCGCTGCTTCTGGAGTGCAACCACGACCGCGACCTGCTCCGCTACGGGCCATACCCCTGGCCGCTCAAGCAACGCATCGCGTCCCACACCGGCCACCTCTCCAACGAGCAGACGTCCACAGCGCTCGAGCGGCTCGCCCACTCCGGGCTGGAGCTCGTCGTCGGCATGCACCTCTCGCAGACCAACAACCGGCCGGAGCTCGTCGAGCGTGAGCTGAGCGCCGTCCTGGCGGGGTCGGGCGTTCGTCTTGAGATATCGTCTCAACATTGGCCCCTGGCCGTCGACGCGGGACCCGAGCAGCTCTCGCTCTTCCCGGAGCAGCCTGAACACCGCTCCCGGGATGCGCGGGGGCGTTAGCGGCTGGTTCGTTTCCGCCCCGCCCCGTCCTTGATACCCTGGGACGCCCGCGGGGCAGGAGGTGGCGGATGCAGGTGGAGGTTCGGGTGAAGCTGAAGCAGCAGGTCCTGGACCCGCAGGGCGAGGCGATCCGCAGGGTCCTCGCGGGTTTGGGCTACTCCGAGGTCGAGCAGGTCCGGGTCGGCAAGCTGATGCTGCTCGAGGTCGCGGGCGGCGATCGCGAGGCGGTCCGCGCCCGCGTCGAGGAGGCCTGCCGCGAGGTGCTCGCCAACACGGTGATCGAGGAGTTCGAGGTACGGCTGCAATGAAGGCGGGGCGGCGGCGTCCCCGGGTCGCGGTGGTGATCTTCCCCGGCTCCAACTGCGATCGCGACACCCTGGCCGCGGTCGAGGCGACCGGCGGCGAGGCGGTGCCCGTCTGGCACCAGAGCCGTGATCTCGCTGGCTGCGGGTCGGTGATCCTCCCCGGCGGTTTCTCCTACGGCGATTACCTCCGGGCGGGCGCGATGGCCGCCCACTCGCCGGTGATGGCGGCGGTTCGCCGGCACGCCGAGGCAGGCAGGCCGGTGCTCGGCATCTGCAACGGTTTCCAGATGCTGCTCGAGATCGGCCTGCTTCCCGGGGCGATGCTGATGAACCGCACCCTGCGTTTCATCTGCCGCGACGTTCATCTTCGGGTGGAGCGCGACGACGTCCCGCTCCTCACGTACCTGCGACGCGGTCAGGTGCTGCGCCTGCCGATCGCCCACAAGGAGGGGAACTGGTTCGCCCCGCCCGAGGTGGTGAGAGAGGTCGAGTCGGAGGGGACGGTGGTGCTGCGCTACTGCACGCCCGGCGGCGGGCTCGACGACGGTGCCAACCCCAACGGCGCGCTCAACGCGATCGCCGGACTCGTGAACTCGGCAGGCAACGTGCTCGGCCTGATGCCGCACCCCGAGCGGCGCGTGCGCGGCATCGTGGGGGGTGAGGACGGCACGCCGCTCATCCGGGGGCTGGTGGAGGCGGCATGAGGTGGGACGCCCCGGGGACCGTCGAGCTGGCGCGGGAGCAGGGGCTCTCCGAGGAGGAGTACGGGCGCATCCTGGACTCCATCGGCCGCACCCCCAACCTCACCGAGCTCGGGATCTTCGCCGCGCTGTGGTCCGAGCACTGCTCCTACAAGTCCTCGCGCGTCCACCTGCGCAAGCTGCCCACGAGCGGCCGGCGCGTGGTGCAGGGGCCCGGCGAGAACGCAGGCGTGGTCGATCTCGGCGGGGGCTGGGTCACGGTGTTCAAGATGGAGTCCCACAACCACCCCTCGTTCATCGAGCCGTACCAGGGGGCGGCCACGGGAGTCGGCGGCATCCTGCGGGACATCTTCACGATGGGGGCGAGGCCGATCATGCTGCTCGATTCTCTGCGCTTCGGCTCCCTCGACGCGCCGCGCATGCCGCACCTCGTGGACGGGGTGGTGCGGGGAATCGGCGACTACGGCAACTGCGTCGGCGTCCCGACCGTGGGTGGCGAGGTCGACTTCCACCCCAGCTATAACGGCAACGTTCTGGTGAACGTCATGTGCGTGGGGGTCGCGCGCGCGGACGGCCTGTTCTTCGGGCGCGCCTCGGGGCCGGGCAACAGCGTGGTGTACCTCGGGTCGAAGACCGGCCGCGACGGCATCCACGGGGCCACCATGGCCTCCGACGTCTTCGACGAGAGTGCGAGCGAGAAGCGCCCCACGGTGCAGGTGGGCGACCCTTTCACGGAAAAGCTGCTGATCGAGTGCTGCCTCGAGCTGATGGGCAAGGGCCTGGTGGTGGGGATCCAGGACATGGGTGCCGCGGGACTCACCTCCTCGGCGTTCGAGATGGCGGCCCGCGCGGGGTGCGGGCTCACCCTGGACCTCTCCCTGGTGCCGGCGCGCGAGAGGGGCATGACGCCCTACGAGCTGATGCTCTCGGAGTCCCAGGAGCGGATGCTGCTGGTGGCGGCGCCGCCCGACGTGCCGGGCGTGCTCGAGGTCTGCCACCGCTGGGGGCTGGACGCGGTGGAGGTCGGGAGCGTCACCGCCGAGCCCGAGGTGGTCGCGACGTTCGAGGGCCGCGAGGCGTTCCGCCTGCCCGTCGCGCCGCTGGTGGACGACGCTCCCCGCTACGAGCGTCCCTGGGTGCGCCCGGCGCCGGCGGCCGCGGTCACGCTGCCGCCGCTGCACAACCGGGACTGGGGGGCGGATCTGCGCGCCCTGCTCGCGAGCCCGGCGTTCGCCGACACGCGGCCGGTGTGGCAGCAGTACGACCAGTCCGTGGGCGCGAGCACGGTCGTCGGCCCGGGGGCGGATGCGGCGCTGCTGCTCCTCCCCGGCACGAGCATCGGCGTTGCCGCCACGACAGACTGCAACGCCCTCGCCTGCGGGCTCGATCCGTTCAACGGAGCGGCCCAGGCGGTGGCAGAGGCGGTCCGCAACCTGGCGTGCGTGGGCGCCGAGCCGGTGGGGGTCACCGACTGCCTCAACTTCGGCTCGCCCGAGAACCCGAAGGTGATGGGCCAGTTCGTCGCCGCGCTCGAGGGGATGGCGGAGGCGTGCCGGGCCTTCGAGGTCCCCGTGGTCTCGGGGAACGTGTCGTTCTACAACGAGACCTCCGGGAGTGCGATCCTGCCCACGCCCACCGTCGGGATGGTGGGGGTGGTCCCCGAGGTGCGCCACCGCCCGCGCGGCACCTGGCGGGAGGGCGAAGCGCTCTACCTGCTCGGTGCGGCCGAGGGCGAGCTGGGGGGAAGCCGTTTCCTGCAGCTTGTGCTGGGCCTGGAGGCGGGGCCCGTGCCGGCGGTTGACTACGCGGCCGAGAGTCGCGCCGCCGCGGTGGTGCGGGGGCTGGTGCGGCAGGGTCTCGCCGCCGCCAAGGACCTCTCGGACGGCGGCCTCGCGGTTGCTGCCGCGGAGATGAGCGGAGGTACCGTCGGCGCCGAGCTCGCGCTGCCGGAAGGCGTCGCCCCGGCGCGGGCACTGTTCGGTGAGTGGCGGGGCGGATTCCTGGTCGCGGTCGAACCCGAGAACGAGCAGGCGTTGGTGCGAGCCTGCGAGGGGTCGCCCGTCAACAGGCTCGGGGCGGTGGGCGGCTCGAGGCTGAAGATCGCGCTGGGCGGAAACGTTCTGCTGGACGAGCCGGTTGAAGAGCTCGAAGGGTTGCGGGAGAACGGTCTGAAATGGCTTTCCGAGTCGTGAGCGAGGCGGCCGACAGGTTCCACGACGAGTGCGGCGTGTGCGCCGTGCTCGGCCGACAGGATGCCGCGAACCTCGTCTATCTCGGGCTCTATGCCCTCCAGCACCGCGGCCAGGAGTCGGCCGGGATCGCCGCCTTCGACGGGAAGGAGCTGCACCACCGCAAGGAAATGGGTTACGTGGCCGATATCTTCGACCGCTCGCTGCTGGACGAGCTCCCGGGCGTCGCCGCGGTCGGCCACGTTCGCTACGCCACGGCGGGACACTCCTCCCTGATCAACGCCCAGCCGGTGGTGGCGAAGACCCACCGCGGGCAGGTGGCGCTCGCCCACAACGGGAACCTGGTCAACGCGCTGCGCCTTCGCCGGGAGCTGGAGAGGGCGGGGGCGATCTTCCAGTCCACCTCCGACAGCGAGGTTTTCCTGCACCTGCTGGCACGCTCCCGAGCCGAGACGCTGGAGGCGGCGCTGCTGGAGACGCTCGACGAGGCCGTGGGCGCGTACTCCCTCGTGGTGCTGTGCGACGGGCGTCTGTTCGCGGCGCGCGACCCCCACGGCTTCCGCCCGCTCGCCCTCGCGCGTCTCGACGGGACCTGGGTGGTGGCCTCGGAAACCTGCGCGTTCGACCTCATCGAGGCGCGGCTTGTCCGCGAGGTTGGCCCGGGCGAGGTGGTGGAGCTCTCCGGCGAGGAGCCGATCGTGCTGCGGCGGCCGAGCCCCGGGCCTTACGCGCACTGCGTCTTCGAGCACGTCTACTTCGCTCGCCCTGACTCGCGGGTGTTCGGCGAGGACGTCGGCGCGGCACGGGAACAGCTGGGGGAGCGTCTAGCGCGGGAGCACCCGGCGGTGGCGGACATCGTGGTCGCGGTCCCCGACTCCGGTGTGCCCGCGGCCCTCGGCTTCGCGCGCGAGTCGGGGCTTCCCTTCACCCTCGGCCTCGTGCGCAACCACTACGTCGGGCGCACGTTCATCGAGCCGCGCCAGGCGATTCGACACTTTGGGGTCAAGGTCAAGCTGAACCCGGTGCGCTCGGCGGTGGCGGGCAAGCGTGTCGTGCTGGTGGACGACTCCATTGTGCGCGGCACCACCTCGCGCAAGATTGTGATGATGCTCAAGGGCGCGGGGGCCAAGGAGGTGCACCTGCGGATCTCCTCGCCGCCGACGATCGGTCCCTGCTTCTACGGCATCGACACTCCGGAGCGCCGCGAGCTGATCGCATCGAGCAAGAGCGTCGAGGAGATTCGTGCGTTCGTCGGCGCCGATTCCCTGGGCTACCTCTCCGAGCAAGGCATGCTCGCGTGCCTGACGACCCCACCCGAGAACTTCTGCACCGCCTGCTTCTCCGGCAACTACCGGGTGCTGGACGAGGAGGATCGCGCCGATATCGTGGCCAAGGAAGACCGCTGACAGCTCAGAGCTCACAGCACCCTCTCGCGCATACTCTCGGCCGGGAGGGCAGGACTTTCGGCTGTGAGCTGCGTGGGTGGTGGAGAGCTGTCAGCTGTAGGCTGGCCTCTGCTACCCTTCCCCCATGTCGGAGCCTAGCGACGGCAGACCGCTGACGTATGCGGGCGCCGGCGTCTCCATCGACGCCCAGGACCGCGCCCTGGCCGAGATCAAGCGTCTTGCCAGGGCCACCTTCACCCCGGGCGTGCTCTCGGAGGTCGGCAGCTTCGGCGGCCTCTTCGCCCTCGAGCCCGACAACCCCTCCGGCACGGTGCTGGTGGCCTCGGCGGACGGCGTGGGCACGAAGCTCAGGGTCGCCCAGATGGCCGGTGTCCACGACACGGTTGGGGAGGATCTGGTCAACCACTGCGTCAACGACATCCTGGTGGAGGGGGCGCGGCCGCTGTTCTTCCTCGACTACCTGGCCACCGGCCGCCTGGAGCCGGGGGTGGCCGCCAGGGTCGTCGAGGGAATCGCGCGTGCCTGCCGGGGAAAAGGCTGCGCGCTGCTCGGCGGCGAAACGGCGGAGATGCCTGGCTTCTATCCGCCGGGGGAGTACGACCTGGCCGGCTTCATCGTCGGCGCCTGCCGGCGCGACCGACTGCTGCGCCGGGAGGAGGTGTGTCCCGGCGATGCGCTCGTGGCGCTGCCCTCCACCGGCCTGCACACCAACGGCTACTCGCTTGCCCGGAAGATCTTCTTCGAGGTCCTCGGCCTTCGGCCGGACAGCGAGTTGCCCGGGCTCGGGCGAACGGTGGCGGAGGTTCTGCTGGCGGTGCACCGCTCGTACCTGGCCGCGGTCTCCCCCCTCCTCGACGGGGGGCTCGTGAGGAGCGCCGCACACATCACCGGCGGCGGCATCCCCGACAACCTCTTGCGGGCCCTCTCCGCGGGGGTGGCCGCCGAGATCTTTCTGGATTCGTGGGACGAGCCGCCGCTGTTCCGGCTCATCCGGGAGAAGGGGCGAGTGCCGGAGGACGACATGCGCCGCACCTTCAACCTCGGGGTGGGGATCGTCCTGGTGGTGGCGGAGGAGCACACGGGCGAGGTGCTCGAGAGGCTCGTCCCTCACGGCCCCGGGTGGGTGATCGGGCGCACCGTCCAGGGTTCCGGTGTGCACTTCCTGGAGCACAGGGGATGACCGGGAAGACGAAGGTCGCGGTGCTGCTCTCGGGGCGCGGCTCCAACTTCGTCGCGCTGGCGGAGGCCTGCGCCCGCGGCGAGGTGCCTGCCGAAATCGTGGTGGTGGTCTCCAACAGGACCGACGCTCCGGGGCTGGAGCGGGCGCGCGAGCGCGGCATCCCCGTGACGCCGATCCCGGGGAAGGGCGTGCCGCGCGAGGTGCACGAGGCCAGGGTCCTCGCCGCCCTCCAGGGGGCGGGGGCGGAGTGGGTCTGCCTGGCGGGCTACATGCGCCTGCTCTCGGAGGGGTTCATCGCCAGTTTCCGGCACCGCATCCTGAACATCCACCCGGCGCTACTGCCGTCGTTCCCCGGCCTGGAGGCCCAGCACCAGGCCTGGGCGTACGGGGTCAAGGTGTCGGGGTGCACGGTGCACCTGGTGGATGCCGGCTGCGATACCGGGCCCATCGTGCTGCAGCGCGCCGTGCCGGTGCTGGACGACGACACGGCCGAGTCGCTGGCCGACCGCATCCTGGAGCAGGAGCACATCGCCTATCCCGCGGCGCTCCGGCTGTTGCTCACCCGCCCGTGGCACGTGGACGGCCGCAGGGTCCTGTTCACCTAGCCGTTTGTACCCACGCGGCCCTGGCGGCCATGTGATCTATGGGCAATGAGTTGAATTTCTGGCTGTCAACTGTGAACTGGCGGGGTGGGCGGGGGAGAGCTGCAGTTGAAGGGGTTGACAGTTCCCAGCCGGTCGGCTATAAATCCCCTCCCCGCGCCAGTCGCGGGGGCGCTCTTTGAAGGACGGACCCAGCAGGAGGAGGTACGGGCGGGGGTTGACAGACGTCCGTTCCTGGACTATCTTACTAGTCCGCCTTCCGAGGCGACTCAGGGTTCCTTGAAAACTAAATCGAGCGTGCGGTGCAAACGTAGTTCCTTTGCATCAAAGAATAACGTAGCTGCCAGTCACGCCTTCGGCGTGATCTGGCTGCGTTCACAGGTTCAAACCGGAGAGTTTGATCCTGGCTCAGAATGAACGCTGGCGGCGCGCCTAACACATGCAAGTCGAGCGAGGCCGCGGGGCAACCCGCGAGTCGAGCGGCGAACGGGTGAGTAACGCGTGGGTAACCTGCCCAGGAGTGTGGGATAGCTTCGCGAAAGTGGAGGTAATACCGCATACGCCCACCGGGCCACAAGGCCTGGTGTGGAAAGGCTGGGATCTTCGGACCAGTCGCTCCTGGAGGGGCCCGCGTTCGATTAGCTAGTTGGTAGGGTAACGGCCTACCAAGGCTACGATCGATAGCCGGCCTGAGAGGGTGATCGGCCACATTGGGACTGAGACACGGCCCAGACTCCTACGGGAGGCAGCAGTGGGGAATATTGGGCAATGGGCGAAAGCCTGACCCAGCCACGCCGCGTGAGTGATGAAGGCCTTCGGGTCGTAAAGCACTTTTCTGGGAGATGAGAAAGGACAGTATCTC
>JALHTD010000052.1 GCA_022865555.1 Thermoanaerobaculaceae bacterium
AGATGTACGATGTGGCCTACCGAGGCTATCTGGCCGGCTTGCAGGCCGCCCGCCCCCACGCTGGCGAGGAAGTCGTACTGCTGCACCCACAGCCCACCTTCCACGGTGAAGAGCCTGGTCGTGCCGACCTGCGAGCCGGCCGTGTCAAACGCCTTGACCGCGACCGTGCACGTCGCAGTGCCGAGGTTGACGACCCCGAGATTAGTGTAGAACCCGTTGCCACGCCTGAGTTGCGGCAGGATGCCCACTCGGCCCGGCAGGAGCGCGTCGGAATCGGTGAGCGCAGGGAAGTCCTGCCCCATCGTTCCCTGCGGCCCCTCGCTGTACGAGCGAGCCGTGATGGCGAGGGGCACATCGGCGACCACCTCGACAAGGCCGGCGGTGTTTCCCGTCGGGGCGAGGCCGAACAGACTCTCGAGGACGTTGCGCCACTCCACGGTTCCACCCGCGCTCAGACTGGCGGCCTGCGTGAGTCGAAGGTCCGGAGAAGCGTAGGTGAGCGTCAGGGAGCCTGCAAAGCCGGAGCGGTTGACCACGGCCACGTCGCTCCGCCACCGTGTGCCTCCCGCACCGACGTTGTGGGCGACGGCCGGCACCCGGTAGACGTAGCCCGCGATTGCGCCCGGGTCGGTGACCTGGTAGACATCGCCGCGACTGTGGTCGGCCAGGTAGATGTTACCGGCCTCGTCCTCGCCGAACGTGCTGACGGTGTACGGGCTGTCCAGAAGTTGGGTACTCTGAAAGGAGCTCCCGTCTCGACGAAGCCCCCACAGCCGCCCGCTGCAGTAATCGGCGAAGAAGTAAACGCCCTGCATGCGGGGGTAGAGAGAGCCCCGGTAGACAAAACCCCCGGTGACGGAACACCCCTGGGAGTGGTCGTACTCGAAGACCGGCTGCAGCAGGCCGGTCTGGTTACACGGGTTGGGGTCGTAGCAGTGGCCCGCCTCCATGATCCGCCAGCCGTAGTTCTCTCCTCCCGGGTCTCCGGCCGGCTGAAAGTCGACCTCCTCGTACCGATTCTGGCCCACGTCGCCGATGAAGAGATCGCCGGTACGGCGGTCGAAGGAGAAACGCCACGGGTTGCGGAGGCCGAGCGCCCAGATCTCGCCCCGATACCCGGCGCGCCCCGCGAACGGGTTGGAGACGGGGACCGCGTACGGCGCCGCCCCGGACTCGACGTCGATCCGCAGGATCTTACCCAGGAGAGAGGCCGGGCCCTGCGCATTGTTCTGGGGGTCGCCTCCGGAGCCGCCATCCCCCATTCCGACGTACAGGTAGCCGTCGGGACCGAATGCGAGCTGGCCCCCGTTGTGGTTGGAGTAGGGCTGCGCGATCGTCAGCACGATCTGCTCGCTGCCGGGGTCGGCGACGTCGGCGTCGGCACCCAGACGGAAGCGGGAGATTATCGTGTTGCCCGCAGTGTCGGTGTAGTCCACGTAAAAGTAGCGCTTGCTGCCGTAGCCGGAGGGGAATGCAACGCTCAACAGGCCTCGTTCGCCGCAGCAGCTGACGCGGGAGACGATTTCGAGGAACGGGATGGGGAGCAGCGTCCCGCCGCGCGAGACGCGGATCCGGCCAGGCTGCTCGACGAAGAAGAGCCGGCCGCTCCCGTCGCCCGCTTGGGTGATTTGGACGGGCTGAGTGAAGCCCGAGAAGCGCTTCACGAGCGAGATCTGCGGCCACTCGGCCGCGCTCGGCGCAGCCGACCCTACCGCCGCCAGTGCAACCAAGACCAGGGCCGCGGAACATCGGCAGCGGACCACGGGTGCGTGGCGGGCCTGCCCGGTAAATCCAGCCTGGACCCTCATGCCCGCCTCCGTTTCCCGGCTAGGCCAACAGCGGCGGCGGCCGGCGAATTTCTCGGCCCGGAGGGCGTCGGCGCCCGCCGCGCGTTGACGTCGGCAGGCAGGACTGGTATGCTACGCGGTCCCCGAGAAGGGGGTTCGTGTGCTCTGGATCGACCTAACCCACGCCGACAGGGAGCCGCTGGTATTCAGCGAGCGTCCGACCCTGGCCCCGCAGAGCGGTGGCGAGGAAGTCGTGTCGGTGGGCGGGGTGGAGTTCGATGGGCGCGTGGAGCGCGCGGGACGCGGGTACCTGCTCGAGGGCCGCGTGCAGGGGGCGGCCAAGCTGCACTGTGTGCGGTGCCTGGCCGAGTTCGATTTCCAGTTTGGGGAGCGTCTGGAGCTTCACCTTCTTCCTTCTTCGGCGCTGCCGCAGGAGGAGGAGAAGCGCCTCGAAATGGGCGAGCTCGAGGTGCGTTACTACGACGAGCCCAAGCTCGACCTCGCCGAGGTGGCCGCGGAGCAGTTCGCGCTCACGCTGCCGATGAAACCTCTGTGCGCCGAGACCTGCCGCGGGATATGCCCGCAGTGCGGTGCGAACCTGAACCTGGGGCCGTGCCCGTGCCCCGAGAAGAGCGATGATCGCTGGGCCCCGTTGCTCCACTGGCGCCCGAGCGAATAGCCGTGGGAGGATGCTTCTATGCCCAACCCAAAACACCGCCACTCCAAGGCCCGCCGGGACCGCCGGCGCGCCCATGATCACCTAGCGGAGCCTGCGCAGTCGGTGTGCCCGAACTGCTTCCAGCCGAAGCGGCCGCACCGTGTGTGCCCTCACTGCGGGATGTACGGGGGGCGCCAGGTCCTGCACGTCGAGGAGATAAGCTGACCCAGGCAGTGGCATGATCAAATCGGCTTCGGGCGCCGTAGCGCTGGACGCCATGGGGGGCGATCACGCCCCCGCGGCGACGGTGCAGGGTGCGGTCGATGCCGTCCGGCAATTCGGGCTGCAGGTGCTCCTGGTGGGCCGCGAGGCCGTGCTGCGGCGGCAGCTCGCTCGCATCGGGGGCGCCCCGCGCGGGCTGCACGTCGTGGATGCCCCCGACGTCGTGGCGATGGACGACCCGCCGACCGCGCCCATCAGGACAAAGCGCAACTCTTCGATGGCGGTGGCTGCACGCCTGGTCCGCGACGGCAAGGCGTGCGCCTTCGTGACGGCCGGCAACAGCGGCGCCGCGATGATCGCCGCCAAGCTCATCATCGGCACGATCGCGGGGGTCGAGCGCCCGGCGCTCGCCGCCCCGGTCCCCGGCATCGAAAAGCCGACTCGGGTGTTGGACGTAGGCGCCAACGTGGACTGCAAGCCGCACCACCTGGAGCAGTTCGGGGTGATGGGTCACTTCTACTCCCAGGCCGTGCTGGGGGTGGAGCGCCCGCGGATCGGGCTGCTCTCCATCGGCGAGGAGGAGGGCAAGGGAGACCGTGTCACGGTCGAGGCGTACCGGCTGCTCTCCGACGTCGGCTTCAACTTCATCGGTAACGTCGAGGGGCGGGACGTGTACGCCGGGACCGTTGATGTCGTGGTCTGCGACGGGTTCGTCGGCAACGTGGTGCTGAAGGTTTCCGAGGGGCTGGGCGAGATGATCTACGGCCTGTTGCGGCGAGAGGCGCGGCGCTCCCCGACCTCCGCCGTCGGCCTGCTGCTCGCCAAGGGGGCCCTCATGGCGCTAAAGCGCAAGGCCGACTACGCCGAGTACGGAGGAGCCCCGCTCCTCGGCGTACAGGGGGCGTGCCTCGTGGGACACGGCCGCTCGAGCCCGAAGGCGGTCAAGAACGCCGTGCGGTTTGCCCACGCCTACGCCACCCACGGCGTGATTTCCGACATCGAGTCGAAGGTCGCGGAGCTGCGTGCCAGGCAGCGTTCGGAGGAGGTGTAACGTGCACGACCAACACGCGCTCACCGCGCGCATCGCGGGTCTGGGGACATTCCTTCCCGAGAAGATTTTGACCAACAAGGACTTCGAGCGCATGGTGGACACGTCGGACGAGTGGATCATGTCGCGCACGGGTATCCGCGAGCGGCACGTGGTCGGGCCGGAGGAGAGCGTAGCCACCCTGGCGATCGAGGCCGGGCGGCGGGCCATGGCCGACGCGGGCGTCTCCCCGGAGGAGATCGAGCTGCTGATCGTGGCGACCGCCACCGTGGAGCAGCCGATCCCGTCCACGGCGGCGATCATTCAACCGGCGCTGGGGGTGAAGAACGCCACCTGCTTCGACATCGCCGCCGCCTGCTCGGGGTTCCTGTACGGTTTGCACGTGGCTCGCCAGTTCATCATCACCGGCGAGGTCGAAGCAGCGATGGTGATCGGCGCCGAGACACTTTCGCGGTACACGGACTACACCGACCGCGCCACCTGCATCCTGTTCGGGGACGGCGCGGGTGCCGCGGTGCTCAAGCCCGCGCCCGCCGGGGAGGGAATCCTTCGCAGCGCGCTGCACACCGACGGGACGTACGCGGACTTCATCCAGATGCCGGGCGGGGGCAGCAAGTACCCGCCCAACGTCAAGGAGCACATCGACGCCCGCCTGCCGTTCATCAAGATGCGTGGGAACGAGACGTTCAAAGTTGCGGTGCGGGCGATCGCCGACGTCTGCCAGGAGGTCCTCACCGCCGCCGGTGTGGGCGTCGAGCAGGTGGACCTCTTCGTCCCGCACCAGGCCAACCTGCGAATCATCAGCGCCGTCGGGGAGCGGCTCGGCATTGCGCCGGAGAAGGTGTACATGAACCTGGAGCGGGTCGGCAACACCTCGTCGGCCTCCATACCGCTCGCGATGCAGGAGGCGATCGACCGTGGCGTGCTCAAGCGCGGCCACCTCGTACTGATGGGTGCGTTCGGGGGCGGGCTGACCTGGGCCGCCACGCTTCTGCGCTGGTGACGCTCGTGGTTCGCTGAACTCGCGAGCGCGGGCGCGCATTGTTCCCGCATCGGTGGGGAGGGTGTAGATGGGCAGGATCGCTTTCGTCTTCCCGGGACAGGGGAGCCAGTTCGCGGGGATGGGGAACGACCTCGCGGAGCGCTACCCCGAGGCCCGCGAAGTGTTCGAGCGCGCCGACGCGGCGCTCGGAGAGCCGCTCTCGCGCCTCTGCTTCGAGGGGCCCGAGGAGCAGCTGAAGCTCACCGCCAACACCCAGCCCGCGATCCTCGCGGTCTCCCTCGCGGCGTACGCGGTGCTGGCGGCCCGTGGCGCGGCGTTCGACGGGGTGGCCGGGCACTCGCTGGGCGAGTACAGCGCGGTCGGCGCAGCGGGGGGCCTCGGGGTCGAGGACCTGGTGCGCACCGTGCGTCGCAGGGGTCAGCTCATGCAGGAAGCCGTCCGGGTGGGCGTG
>JALHTD010000053.1 GCA_022865555.1 Thermoanaerobaculaceae bacterium
CCTACGAGGGTGGTACGGTGCTCGCGCCACGCGTTAATGAGCCTATCCGAAGGGCACTGCACGCCCAGGTCCACGACTTTGTAGCCGTTGGTGGAGAAGATGATCCCGACGAGGTTCTTGCCGATGTCATGCACGTCCCCGCGCACGGTCGCGATCAGGAGCGAACCCCGCGAGGCGGCCTCGTCGCCGGCCATGTACGGCTTGAGGTAGTCCACCCCTGCCTGCATCACCTCGGCCGACACCAGCACCTCGGCGACGATGAGCTTGCCGGCACCGAACAGGCGGCCGACCTCGGCCATCCCGGCCATCATGGGCCCGTTGATGATGTCGAGCGGGGTGGAGCGGGTGAGCAGCTCCTCGAGGGTCTGGTCGAGGCCGATGCGCGCCCCCTCGACCACCATGCGGCGGAGGCGCTTGGCGGCGGGCATGTGCCGGTCCACGAACGGGACACGCGGGGGCACCTGGCGGTAGCGGGCCACGAACGCGTCTATCGCGGCCTTCTCGCCGGAGAAGAGCACGCCTTCCGCGAGCTTCACCTCCTCGCGCTCGAGGGTGGGGAAGCGCACGAGCTGCTCGCTGTTGACGATCGCAACGTCCAGCCCGGCTTCCACGCAGTGGTGGAGGAACACCGCGTTGAGCACCTCGCGCCCGGAGGGCGGCACGCCGAAGGAGACGTTTGAGATGCCGAGCAGCGTCAGGGCGCCGGGCAGCTTCTCCTTGATCAGCTTGACGCCGCGCACGGTCTCCGCGGCCGCCGCCTTGAACTTGGGGTCGCCGGTGGCGGCGGGGAAGACCAGCGCATCGAGCAGCACCTCGCGGCGGCGCAGGCCGGCTGCCTCGAGACGCTCAAGCAGCCGCCCGGCCACCTCGAGCTTGCGCTCGGCGGTGCGGGCCATCCCGTCGCTCGGGTGCTCGTCGATGCATCCGGCGACCACCGCGGCGCCGAAGCGCCTCGCGAGCGCCGCGACCTGGTCGAGACGGCTGCCGCCGTCCTCGAGGTTGACCGAGTTGAGCACCGGCCGCCCCGGGATCAGCTCGAGCGCCGCGGCCATCACCTCGGGGTCGGTGGAGTCCACCATGAGCGGCACCCGCACGGCGCGGCGCAGCTCGGTGACCGCCGCGACCATGGAGGCCTTTTCGTCCGTCTCGGAGTCGGCGAGGCAGACGTCCAGCACGCCGGCCCGCCCCCGGACCTGCCTCCGCCCGATCTCCGCCGCCTCCGCGAAGCGCCCCTCCCGCACCAGGTTCTTGAACTTCCGGGAGCCCAGCACGTTGGTCCGCTCGCCGACGAGGAGCGGGGGCGGCTCCTGAACCAGCTCGATCACCTCGCCGCCGGCCAGCCTGGCGGGGTCATACGGCGGGGGCTCGCGCCGCGTGTGACGATCGGCCACCTCTCGCAGCCGGCGGATGTGCTCCGGCGTGGTGCCGCAGCACCCGCCGATCAGGTTGACCCAGCCGGAGGCCGCGAAGCGCTCGATGGTGCGGGCCAGATCCTCGGGGCTCTCGCGGTAGCGGCCCTCGCCGTCGGGGATGCCCGCGTTGGGGACGACCGAGACGAACGATGGGGTGAGCGCCGCCAGGGCGCGGACGTGCTCGGTCATCGGGCCCGGGCCGGTGGAGCAGTTGATCCCCACCCAGAGCGGCTGCCACGGCTCGACCGTCACCGCCACGGCCTCGATCGTCTGGCCGCCGAGCGTGGTTCCGGTGGGCTCGAGGGTGGCCGAGACCGCCACGGGCAGGCCCGGCGCCGCGTCGCGGCAGGCGATCAGGGCGGCCTTCAGGTTGAGCGGGTCCTGGCTGGTCTCGATGAGCAGCACGTCGGCGCCGCCCTCCGCGAGCCCCTCCACCTGACTTATGTACGATTTCACAAGCTCGGGAAAGGTGATGCCGCCCGTGAGGGTGAGGGACTTGGTGGTGGGGCCGATCGAGCCCGCCACGAAGCGCGGGCGCTTCTTGCCCTTGCCCTCGAACTCGGCGCACGCCTTGCGCGCCAGCTCGGCTGCCCTGCGGTTGATCTCCTTGCAGCGCCGACCGAGGCCGTACTCGACGAGGACCACCGGGGTCGCGCCGAACGTGTCAGTCTCGACGATGTCGGCGCCGGCCTGCAGGTAGGAGCGGTGGAGCTCCAGCACCGCATCGGGCCGGTTCAGGACGAGAGCCTCGTAGCAGCCGAAACGCGCCTCGCCGCCGTAGTCCTCGGCGGTGAGATCGAGCGCCGCCAGGGCCGTGCCGGTGGCCCCGTCCAGCACCACGATGCGCTGGTTCAGAAGGCCGGCGAGGGCGGCGGCGCGGGTCGGAGACCGCATCCTATGATTCTAGACCCCCTGTCACGAAATGCGCCTCTTTTCAGCACTTGCGTGCCACGCCGAGCTGAGGGTTAAGAGTCGAGAGTTGAGAGTGAAGAGTTGAAGGCAGGGACACACTGCCCGGCCGGGGGGAGCGGCACCGCCCCAGCGAGTTAAGAGTTAAGAGTTGGCAAGCCCCAGCGCTCGTGGGGAAAGGCTCCCGATTCGCAACTCTTCACTTTTCACTCTTAACTCTTCACTTTCCTCCCGCGCATGCGATCATGGCGAGGCTTGCACCTGAGAATTCACTCCTGGAGGGGACCATGAATCACTTCACCCGCGGCGAGAAACTGTTCCTGCTCGGAGCGGTCGTGCTGGCGGTGGCGGCGGGGGTGTTTGCCTGGACCAACTTCAAGCGCGCTTTTCCCGAGGCGCACCTGACCTTCACCGTGAACCGGGCCTCCTCCGAGCCTGTGGCGGAGAAGTTCCTGAGGGAGAACGCCCCGACGGCTGCGGCGGCCCTCGCCGGGAGGCGGCACGCGGCGATCTTCCAGGTCAACGACTTGGCCAAGGTCTACCTGGAGCGCGAGCTGGGGCTCGAGAAGCTCGGGGAGCTGACCCGTGAGCGGCAGATTCGGCTATGGGAGTGGTCGCACCGCTGGTTCCGCCCCCTCGCCAAGGAGGAGGTGAAGGTCGCGGTGACCCCCGAGGGCGAGGTGATGGGCTTTGCCCACCTCATCCCCGAGGAGGCGACCGGCGCCTCGCTGGACGAGGCCGCGGCCAGGGCGATCGCGGAGAGGCTGCTGACCGGCGCCTTCGCGCTGGACCCGGCCGGGCTCACCTTCATCGAGTCGAAGCGGGAGGACCGCCCGCACCGGCGCGACTGGACGTTCACGTTCGAGCGCACGGGCTGGAAGGCCAAGGAGGCCACATACCGCATGCAGGTGGAGGTGCACGGCGACGAGGCGGCGGCCTACCGGGAGTACCTCAAGGTGCCCGATGTCTGGAGCCAGTCCTACCAGCGGCTGCGCTCCGCCAACAACACGACCGCCCTGATCGCGGTGTTCGGCATCGTGTTAACGATTCTGGCCGCGGTGGTGGTGCTCTTCCGCGAGGGCAGACGCAACAACGTGCGCTGGCGGCTCGTACTCCTGCTCACCGCCGTCTCGTTCTCGCTCTTCTTCCTGCTCTCGCTCAACGACCTGCCACTCGCCACCTACAACTTCGACACCACCGGCACCTACGGGGCGTTCCTGGCGCAGCAGGTGCTCGCGGGCCTGGCCGGTGCGGGTCTCCAGTCGCTGCTCATCTTCATCGTGGTGGCGGCGGGGGAGCCGCTCTACCGCGCGCGCTTCCCCGGCCACCTGCGCATCAGCGCGCTGTTCGAGCGGGTCGGCTGGAAGAGCAGGAAGTTCGCGTTCGGCCTCATCCTGGGTTACTGCCTGGCGGCGCTGTTCATCGCCTACCAG
>JALHTD010000054.1 GCA_022865555.1 Thermoanaerobaculaceae bacterium
ACCAAAGCTTGTCGGTGAAGACGTAGCCGCCGAGGGTAGCCTCGTAGGTGTTGAGGATCTTGTCGTCGCGCACGGCCGTCGTAATCGGGGTTACGCCCACCCACATCTGGTTGTTCATGGTGTCGCGCAACGAGGCGTGGAACTCGTTCCCGCCCGACTTGGTCAGCGTGTTCACCACGCCGCCGGAGAAGCGGCCGTACTCGGCCGACACCGCCGACACCGACGTGGTGGTCTCCTGAATCGCGTCCTCGATGTAGAGCGGCAGCGGCTGGCCGCGGAGGTTCTCGTTGACCACGACGCCGTTGACCATGAACAGGTTCTCGTACGACTGCGAGCCCGCGATCGAGATGCCGGCGTTGGGGCCGTTGCTGTTGACGCCGGCGGTCAGGAGCACGCTGGCGTTCAGGTCCTTGGCGATCGGGAGCTTGTTGATGAGCGACTTCTCAAAGGTCGTCGCGGCCGTGCCGGAGGCGGCGATCGTCTCGTAGGTGCCGGTCACCGTGACCTCCTCGGCGACCGTGGCGGCCGGCATCTCGGCGTCGAGCTTGGACGTCTGCGCCGCCGAGAGCTTGATCGTCGTCTCCAGCGTCTGGAAGCCCTGCAGCTCGAAGCGGACCTTGTACTCGCCGGGCGGCAGGAAGTTGAGAATGTAGTCACCGGCGACCGTGGTCACGGCCGTGCGGGTCCCCTGCATGTTCGGCGAGGAAATGGTCACCGTGACGCCCGGAAGGGCCGTCTTGCCGTCCGTGACGTGACCGGTGAGGGTTCCGGTGGGGTTCTGGGCGAACAGTGGCAGCGCCACCATGCCCACCAGCAATGCAACAATCGCGAAACGCTTCATCACTTTCCTCCTTCTGGTTTGCGTTCTACTCGGATGCGGCAGCTACGGTACGACACGCTTGCACTAACCCGTTGGGGGCGCTCGGCTTGGCCCCTCCTTTCCTGGAAGTTGGTGGGACACCTTCACCCGTGCGGGCCGCAGGGGCGAAAGCAGACACAAATTCACGGTTCTTTACAGTGCAAGCGCCGTGCCCGCGTCCGACCTTGCCCAGGACAGGCTCAGAGGGGTCTTTGTCCGGGGACTTGGATGGAACATCCGGAATCACGAACGTCGCGCAGATTGAGACCGCGGCTCATGGCAATTCCGCCCGCCGATCTCGTTCTTTGCGGCGCACGCAAGGCCTCGGACTTGTGCGGCAGCTCCCGAGCCGCGAGGGCGACGCAGGCGGCCCCTGCCGCGTCGTCGGCCGCCTCACAACCCGCCTCCGCACGGCACTGCCACCGCCCCCGGGTACTCCCCGGCAAGCGACTGAGCGATCCCCAGCGCTTTCTTCCGCCCCTCGATCCCGGTGGCCCGCACGCGGGTGAGGCCGCCCCCGGAGGGGGCGAAGCGCACGGAGAACCCCTTGCCTTCGAGGGCGGCGCGCGCACGGGCGGCGTTCTCCTCGCGCGCGAAAGCCCCCACTTGGACCTCCCAGCACGGCTCGTCGGGCATCCCGTCGCCGAGGGAACGGATCTCGAGGCGGACCGGGATGACGCCCGGGCCGATGGCGCCCAGCGCTTCGGCGGCGCCCCGGGAGAGGTCCAGGATCCGACCGGCCACGAACGGGCCCCGGTCGTTGATCGTGACGTCGGCCTCGCTCCCGTTGTCCAGGTTGCGCACGTGCACCTGCGTCCCGAACGGCAGGGTGCGGTGCGCAGCGGTCATCCCCCACATGTCGTAGCGGATGCCGGAGGCGGTGGCGCGCCCGTGGTACGGCTCCCCGTACCACGACGCCAACCCCTCCTCCACGGAGGCACCCGCTGCGGGCGGGGGCGGCACTGCCTTCCCCGACGTTGCCCTGCCGGTGGAGGCGCACCCCACCACGAGCGCCACGAGGAGAGCAAGGAGCGCCGCGCCGACGAGGGATTTTGTGGGTCGCACCTTTCTTTGACCCCTGACCCCCGGCCCCTGATCCCTGTTTCTCAAACCTGCGGCTCCTCGTCGCCGGCCGCGGGCGGGTGGGCGGCGAGCCACGGCTCGACGGTGCCTGCGAGGAACTCGTCCACCTGCTCCGGCGCCCTGCCCACGAAGCGCCGCGCGTCGAGCAGCTCCGCGAGCCGGCCCCGGTCGAGCCCGAACGCCCCCTCGGCGGCCACCAGCTCCAGCAGCGGGTTGCGCTCCCCGCCGTCCTTGACGCGGCGCGCCGCCTCGCGGGAGAGCACGCGCAGCCTCTCGTGGAGCTTCTGGCGGTCGCCGCCGCGCGCCGCCGCGGCCAGCAGGATCTCCTCGCTGGCCATGAACGGCAGCTCCTCCTCGAGGTTGCGCCGCACCATCGCGGGGTGGACCTCGAGG
>JALHTD010000055.1 GCA_022865555.1 Thermoanaerobaculaceae bacterium
CCGGAACGTGATATAGCGGAAGACGTTCAGGGGACCCCACTGGTCGTGCAACTCGTAGAGCAGCCAGTACAGCATCAGCGCACCCCCGCGCGCAGGCCGTCCACAACAAGCTCGAGACCGATCCCGCGAGATCCCTTCACCAGAACGACGTCACCGGGTCGCAGCAGCCCGCGCAGCAGGTCGAGGGCTTCGCTGGCCGTGGCGACGTGATGGGTCTCGATACCGTCGGCGGCGCGCGCCAACTCGGCTGCGCGTTCGCCTCCGATGGCGACCACCACATTCGCGGCTGTGGCAGCGGCCTGACCCACCCCCCGGTGCAGGGCAGGCGAGGCCGGCCCCAGCTCCAGCATCTCGCCCAGCACCGCCACGCGTCGGCCCGGTGTTCCGGCAAGAAGGCCGAGGACTGCCGCGGCCGCCTGGGGCGACGAGTTGTAGCTGTCGTCCACCACCGTGATGCCGATGGCGGGAAGAACGTGTACCTCACCCCGCCTTGGGGCGGCGTGCAGACGCGCCGCGCAGGGGCCGATGGCCGCAGGATCGACGCCGACCGCGAGCGCAAGCGTCGCAGCAGCCAGCAAGTTCTCGGCTTGATGGTGGCCGGGGAGCGACCACGCCACCTCGAGCGTCCCGAGCGGACCCGCGAGGCGGAAGGCCGAGCCCATGAGGCTGTTCTCGCTGTACTCCTCAAGCCAGAGGTCGCTTTCGCCCGGCACGCCATAGCGCAGGACGTTTCCGCCGAAGCGCGCCGCGAAACCGGCAACGCGGAGGTCGGCGGCGTTGAGCACCAGCAGGCCATCGCGCCGAAGGTGCGGGATGAGCTCGGCCTTGGCCTCGGCGATCGAGTCAACGTCGGCGAAGAACTCCAGGTGGACCGGCGCCACCAGCGTGTACAGCAGCGCGTCGGGCTCGGCGATGGCACCCAGGCGGTCGAGCTCCCCGGCGTGGTTCATGCCGAGCTCGGCGACCATCCAGGCGATCCCCTCCGGCCGGTTGCACAGCTCCGCCGGGAAGCCAGCCTGGGAGTTACGGCTGCCGCTGGTGAACCCCACCGGGTAAGTTGTCGCGAGGAGAGCGACCAGGAACTCTTTTGTGGTGGTCTTGCCGATGGAGCCGGTGATCGCAGCCAGCCGATAGGCCGCCCCGGCCCGCTCGTCCCGGGCGAGTCGCTGGAGCGCCGCCAGTGTGTCGGGCACTACGAGTTGCGGCGCCTGGGTGGCCACCGTACGGCTCACCAGCGCTGCAGCTGCACCGGCGCTCACGGCCTGAGGCACGAAATCGTGGCCGTCCACCCTCTCACCCGGCAGCGCCACGAAGAGGTCCCCCGGCCGCACCGCGCGCGAGTCGATGGCCAACCCGGTGACGCGCCGGCCGCCCTCGCCCTCGAGGCGGGCTTCCAGGAGCTTCGCCAGTTCGGCCACGGAGCGACGCATCACGCCCCTCTCCGGCGGGCGAGCTCGCGGATCACGTTGCGGTCGTCGAATGGAATGGTGCGATCGGCGAAGATCTGCTCAGTCTCGTGCCCCTTGCCCGCGACGAGCACCAGGCAGCGCTCATCGGCAAGCGATAGCGCGGCGGCGATCGCCTCCCGGCGGTCTGGAATCGCGAGGGCGCGAGGGTTGCCCGAGGCCCGCACGCCGTCCATCACCGCGTCGACGATGGCCCGTGGGTCCTCGGAGCGCGGGTTGTCCGAGGTGACGATCGGCACGTCCGCGAGGCGCCCGACCACCTCCCCCATCGGCGCGCGCTTGCCAGGGTCACGGTCCCCGCCGCAACCGAACACCACGACGATGCGGCGCTCCTCGACCTCACGCAGCGCCCGCAGAACCTGCTCGAGGGCGTCCGGGGTGTGCGCATAGTCCACGAACACGGGGAAGTGCGTGCCTGCGGCCACCGGTTCGAGGCGGCCGGGCAGCGGCTCGGCGCTCGCGAGCCCGCGGACGGCAGCCTCGAGCGGCCAGCCGAGGGCAATGGCCGTGGCGGCGGCAGCGAGCGCGTTGCGGAGGTTGTGTGCCCCGACGAGCGGCAGGCGGACCGGTGCCTCGCCGACCGGCGTGCGGAGGATGAACGTGGTGCCCTCGAGGTTGGCGGAGACGTCGGCCGCCGTCACCTGGCAACTGGGTCCGAGGCCGAAGGTCAGGTCTCCCGGCCGGGGCGAGGCTGCGAGACGCGCCATGAAGGGGTCGTCGGCGCCGATCACCCGTCGGCCGGGGGGCTCGCGGCGCAGGAGATCCGCGAGACGGCACTTCGCGGCGAAGTAGGCCTCAAGGTCGTGGTGGAAGTCGAGGTGGTCGCGGGTCAGGTTGGTCCAGACACCGACGTCGAACTCCAGACCTGCCACGCGGTCCAGGCTGAGCGCGTGGGAGGAGACCTCCATGACCGCCAACTGCCCCCCCTCACGGGTGAGTTCCGCCAGCAAGGGTGCCAGGTCGGTCGCCTCGGGAGTGGTGCGAACGGCGCACTCACTGCGCCCTGGCAGCGTGTACGCGATGGTCCCGAGGACGCCGTGTGTCACGCCGGCTGCGTCTGCGATCCTGCCAACCAGATCGGCCACGGTGCTCTTGCCGTTGGTGCCCGTGATCCCCACCATCAGGAGGCGGCGCTCCGGGTGGCCAGCGAGCGTCCAGGCCGCCAGCGCCGAAGCGTGCCGTGGATCGTTCACTGACAACCAGGTAGTCTGCGAGCCCGGGTCACGGTCGGAGAGCACCGCTACCGCGCCGCGCTCGAGGGCCTGGGCCACGAACTCGATGCCATGATGCCTAGCGCCGGGAAGCGCGGCGAAAGCCCACCCGGGCTGCACCGCCCCAGACACGTGGGTGATCCCGGTGATCTCCGCATCGGCGCCGCGCAGCGACGCACCGCAGGCAGCGGCAAGCTCGGCGAGCGTCACGCCCTCTCCCCGCGGGTGGGCGGGACCCCCAGCAGCGTCACCACACGGGCGGCGATGCGACCGAAGGCAGGCGCGGCGACCTCAGCCGCCCAGTAGCTGCTCTCAGGCTCGTCGATGCACACCACGATCAGCACGCTTGGGCTGGGCATGGGCAGGAAGCCGACGAACCAGGCCACGTGACGCCCGGACGCGTAGCTCCCGCCCGATGCCCTCTGTGCGGTTCCGGTCTTGCCGGCCACCGCGTAGCCCGGAACCTCGGCGGCCTTGCCCGTGCCGTCCTCCACTGCCCCCTCAAGGAGCGTCGCGAGGGAGTATGCGACGTGGGTGGGGAGCACGCGGGTGGGGGGCTCTGGCCGGTACGGTGTCACCACACGCCCGCGGCGGTCGCGGGTCTCGAGCACCAGCGTCGGACGGACCAGCACGCCCCCGTTGGCGATTGCGGCGTATGCCTGCGCCAGCTGCAGCGGCGTCACGCTGATCTCCTGCCCGAGGGCGAGGCTCGCCCGGGAGAGCGCAGACCAGTGCTGGGGCGAGCGGTAGATTCCCCGCGCCTCGGCGGCCAGCTCGACGCGCGTCGGTCGCCCGAAGCCGAACTGGCGGATCGTGGCATCCAGTTGGCTCGCCGCCAGGCGGTGGGCTATCCGAATCGCCCCGGTGTTCGACGATTTGGCGAGCACCTCCCGCACGGGCAGCAACCCGTAGCGGGCGTGGTCGTGGATGAAGACGTTTGCGACCTGGATACCTCCGCCCGAGCAGTCCACGACCTCGGCCGGGTCCAGCACGCCTGCGGTCATCGCGGCCGCCACCACGATCGGCTTGAAGGTGGAGCCGGGCTCGAGAGCGTCCTCGACGGCGCGGTTTCGGCGCCACTCCGGTGGCGTCAGGCCGATACGGGCAGGGTCGTAGGAGGGGAGAGAGCCGATGGCGAGCAGTTCGCCGGTGTTGGGGTCCATCACCACCGCGGAGGCGCCCTTGGCCCCGGTTTCCGCCATGGTGCGGGTCAGTTCCTCCTCGACTACCTGCTGGACACGGCAGTCGAGGGCAAGCACGAGCGACTGCCCGGGTCGGCCCAGAGTGTCTAGACGGAGGTCGAGAGGAGTGGGCGAGGTCTTGCCGTCGCGCAGCACCCGGTAGACGCTCGGGACGCCGCGCAACGTACGGTCGTAGAACGCTTCAAGGCCAGCCTGCCCGTTCCCCTCGCCGTTGACGAAGCCCACCGTGGGTCCAGCCAGCGAGCCGTGGGGGTACACACGCCGCTCCGTGCGCAGGGTTCCAACGCCCCGCTGACGCAGCTTTGCCACCGCCTCGGCTACCTGAGGGTCCAGATCCTTGGCGACGTAGTAGAAACCGTCGCGCTCCTCCAGCTCCGCGAGAATCTCCTCACGCGACCTGCCCACGAGCTTCGACAGTTTGGTGGCCAGGGGCGACCGCTGCTCGCGCGCGATCTTGCGCGGGCTGGCATAGACGGCGACACGTTCCACGCTGCCGGCGAGCAGGCGTCCGTCGCGGCTTATGATGTCGCCGCGGGGCTCCTCCACCTCAACGGTGCGCTCGCGCTGGCGGGCCGACTCGGCCTCCCAGGTCCGGTGCTCGATGACCTGCACCTGCACCAGGCGGGCCACGACTACGATCGCCCATGCCGCCAGGGCGATGGTGACCCACCGCAGCCGGGAGGCGCTCGGCATCAGCGGGCCCTCCGGGTCGGCTTGACCGGCGGCCTCTTCGCCGGCGTGACCTTCGTGAGCAGGAGGCCGCCGTCACGCGTCAGGTGCATGACGTTCTCCTGGGAAACGGGAACGAGCCCCAGCGTGGCGAGATCGGCCGCCAGCACCGGCGGCGAGGTGAGCACCTCGCGCTCGAGCAGGAAGCGGCGCTGCTCACCCTCCAAGTGGTCGACGGTGCGGGTGAGCTGCGCGATCTCGTACCGCATCCGCAGCGTGGACTGGCGAGGGGCAACGAAGGCCGCCATCACGACGGAAACCGCCACCGCGCCCATGAAACACCAGGACACCCACCGTCTCCACCGGGTGTCCAGCTGACGGCGTAGCCAGTTGTTGCTGGGGCGGTAGCCCCCGATCTTCATCCGTTTCTCCGCGCCGCCACCCGCAGCTTGGCGGAGCGGGCCCGCGGGTTCTCGGCGAGCTCATCGGGGCCGGGAGTGACCGGCTTGGGGGTGACGATCTCGAGCAGGCGCTCGGGCTGGCACTGGCAGGCAAAGGTCCCGGGCGGGCAAACGCAGCGCCCCGAGAGGTGTCGCAGCGCCCGCTTCACCAGTCGGTCCTCAAGGGAGTGGAACGCTATGACGGCGAGGCGCCCACCGGGCCTGAGCAGACGCACGGCCTGGTCGATGGCAACGGGAATCGATTCGAGCTCACGGTTGGTGGCGATGCGCAAGGCCTGAAACGTTCGCGTGGCCGGGTCGATACGGCCGCGGCGGGGACCAAGGGCCGCGCGCACGACCCGGTGCAGCTCGCCGGTCGTGCGGATCGGTTGCTTCAGGCGGGCACGGATGATCGCCCGCGCGACCCGTCTGGCGTGTGGCTCCTCACCGAAATCACGCAGAACCCGCACAAGCTCCTCCTCCCCGGTCTCGGCCAACAGATCCGCAGCAGTGGCTCCCTCGCCCCCGAAGCGCATGTCGAGCGGGCCGTCGTGGCGGAAGGAAAACCCCCGGGAGGGGGTGTCCAGTTGCAGCGAGGAGACGCCGAGGTCGAAGAGCACACCATCGACGTCCGCGAGGCCTTGATCGTGGACGATCCCGGCGAGCAGGCGGTAGGACGCGTTGACCAGCACTACCCGTCGCCCGAAGACGGCCAGCCGCTCGCGTGCCAGCGCGAGCGCCTCGGGGTCCACGTCGAGGCCCAGCAGCCGTGCCTCTGGCTGCGCCTCCAGCAGGGCCCTGGCGTGCCCCCCCAGGCCGACGGTGGCGTCCACGATCCACCCCTCTGCCGAGGGCGCCAGGGCGGCCACCACCTGGCTGACCAGGACGGGGAGGTGTTCTGCCGGGCACATCCTGCATCACTGCTCCAGTGCGGCGAGAGCGGCGAGATCCTCGACGGAGAAGGCGCTTGCAAGCTCGGCCTGCGCCCGGTCGCGAGCCACCACGGCGAGGAACCGGCCACGGCCCGAGACGACGACCTCGCCGTTGACTCCCAGCACCTCGCGCAGCAGCGCGGGGACAAGCACCCTGCCCTGCGCGTCCACCTCGCCCTCCTGGCCGTAGTTGGCGTGCTCCAGGAGGCGCTGAACCAGAGGGTCCATCGAAGGCCGAACGAGGAAGCGGCGCTCCAGTTCTTCCCAGACTGTTTGCGGATACACGCGGAGCTCGAGGGGGCTCAGGGATGTCACGAAGACGCGCGGGCCAAACCATTCCTCGAGTTGGGTTTTCAGGCGAGCCGGGAGCTTCAGGCGACCCTTGTCATCGACGGTAGCCTGATAGCTGCCGCGAAAAGTCTCCATGCTCCGCCTCCCGGGACCCGCTGCCGCGGATGTGGGCCATGTCGGTCCACTTCGCTCCACTTTTGTCCACCGCCATGATGAGGCGCAGGGGGGCCTGCTGTCAAGATCCTCAGGGGGGCGAGGCGTGTTCCTGCTAGGTGTGACCGGCTTCGTTGTCCCGCGAGGCGTCGAAAAACGCGGTGGGACCTACTTGGTGGTCGCCAAGAGCTCGGGGTGCGTCTCGACGACGTAGCGCTTCTTGAGCTCGGTGACCACGGAGGTGATGTGGCTGCGGTAGCGCTGGTCCAGCTCCTGCTGGCGCAGCTCGCTCTCCACTTCCTCAAAAGGCTTCGGACTCGGTGGGATTCGTTCGATGAGCTGGACGACGTGGACGCCAGTGCTGCTGATGAAAGGGTCGGAGACCTCACCGGGCTTCAGCTTCAGGACTGCGTCCCGTACCTCCGGGCGGAGATCCTCCATCACGAGAATCCCAAGGTCACCCCCGCTTACCTGGCCGGCGGCTACCTCCCTCTCCACCAGAACCTTGAAGTCCCCGGAAGCGCGGGCGGCCGCCACCAGACGGCGCGCGGCGGCGAGCTTGGCCTCCAGGTCGGTGCGGTCGGCCGCCAGCGGCATGACGATGTGTTCCAGATGTGCCCGCTCGCCGATCATGTACTTGTCTTTCTCGCGTGCGTACCTTTGCCGCAGCTCCTCCTCGGTGATTGGAAGGTCACCCACCTCCCGCTTGATCAGCCTCTGGATCAGCATGCTCTCACGTAGGCGAGCCTTCAGGCCCTCCAGGGTCAGGCCGGACGCATGGAGCATCTTCTCGAACGCCGCGTCGTCCGGGACGCGGTTGTCCGCCCGCAACTGCTGCACCGCGGCGTTGAGCTCCTCGTCGGAGATCTCGAGTTTGAGCTCGGTGGCGCGCTCGAGGATGCAGAGCTCGTCTGCCGCCTGCTGCACGAGGTCGGCATAGGCCGCGGGGGGTATCTCCTTTCCGGTCTCGGTGGCGCGCTCCGCCGCGCGCTGACGGATGTCCGCTGTGGTCAGGATGCGGTCGTTGACCCTCACCACGATTCCCTCAACGAGCTGGCGTTCCGCTGCAAAGGCCGGCGCACCCACCAGCAACGTAGCGAGTGTGAGTACTCTGATGCCTTTCATGGTTTCCCTTCGAACGGGTTTCGGCAGGGGAAGCTCGCCCCCGCGCAGTCCACTCGCACGCCGACCTTGGCGGTGAGGTTTCGCTGGCAGGCAACTCGAGCCGTCTCGGCTGCCTCGGCGGCCAGCTGGCCGCGCACGCGGTCGCGAACGGAAGCATCGGGGCCTTCCCCTGCGGTGTGGCGCTCCATGACCTGAAACACGTGCCAGCCGGCGTTGCTCGGGACCGGTTCGCTGAGCTCGCCAGCCGCGAGGCCAAAAACCGCGGCCTCGAACTCCGGCGGGAGCTGGCCCCGTTCCACCCAACCAAGGAGGCCGCCACTCGCGGCGTTTGGGGCGCGTGAGAGGGCCCGCGAGACGGTGAGGAAGTCCTCGCCGCCCCGGACCCGGTCGCGCGCGACCTGGGCGGTCGCCTGGTCTGGGAGAATGAGCTGACGGAGGCGGAGGCGCTCGCCACTGCCGGCGAGCTCCGGGTGCTGGGCCAGGTACGTGTCCACCTGAGCCTCCGGCGGTTGTGGGGGTGGAGGGCAGAGCGAGACGAGCAGTTCGCGAACACGCGCGGTGCGCGCGGTCGGGGTGAGATCGTAGTCCCCATGGACGGGGGAGGCGGCCAGTACCACCTCCTCCTCGAGGTAGCGCTCGAACAGCGCGGCGGCGAGTTCCGGCGAAACCTCCGGGAGGGTGCGGGCCGTCTGTGCGACCACGAAGCTCGAGAACTTCTCGACGGTCACGGCGCGATTCCCCACAACCGCCAGTCGTCCCGATCCGCGCTGGCACGAGAAAAGCGGCAGCAGCACGAGCAGAAGCAGGGTGGCACGGCGGCAGGCGCCCACGGCGCGAAGTCTAACATGCAGGCGCCGCGTCGCGGCCCCGTGCGTTCGAGTCCATCGGCGCGGAGCGGGAAGGAGCGATGGCGTAATGGTGTATCGTAAGCCGCATGGTCCCTGGGGAAGGCCCAGCCTATGTCTTCAAGGATTTTGCCCATTCCTCGCACCGACTGCTGTTGCAGTGGGCTGGGCTTGGACAGGGGAAGGTTCTCGACGCCGGTGCCGCGATCGGCTACCTGGGCGCGCGGCTCGCCGACATGCGGCCGATCGTCGTCGGTGTTGACGTCGATCCTGCAGCGGCACGCGAGGCACCATCCCAGTACGCAGCTTTCTACACCTTCGATCTCAGCGCCATGCCGGTGCTTCCCGAGGCACCGTTTGACATCGTTGTCGCCGGCGATGTCCTCGAGCACGTGGCGGACCCAGCCGCGGCGCTGGGATGTCTCCTCGCCCAGTTAGCGCCCAACGGGAGGTTGCTGCTCTCAGTGCCCAACGTGGCCTTCCTGCTTGTCCGGCTTGAGCTGCTTTTTGGGCGTTTCCAATACCGTCCGAGAGGAATTCTGGATGCCACGCACCTGCGCTTCTTCACGTGGCACTCGCTTCGACGTCTCTTCGCAGACGCGGGGCTCCAGGTCGTCCGAATGGTGGGGGTTCCCGCACCACTTCCACTAATGAGCAGCCGTTTCGTCTCCGGACCAGGCGGATGGCTCTACGACGCAACCGCCCTCGCTGCGCGAGCCTGGCCCAGGTTGTTTGCCTACCAGTTTGTGGTCGAGGCGTGCCGATGACCAAGCGACCCCGGGTCGTGGTGATCATGCCCGCTTACAACGCGGCGCGCACTCTGGCGGCGTGCGTGGCCGACGTGCCGCGGGATCTCGTGGATGAGATCGTGCTCGTCGACGACGCGAGCCACGACGACACCGTGGCCATCGCCAGGGAACTGGGGCTGACGGTCTTTGTCCACCCGGAGAATCTGGGGTACGGCGGCAACCAGAAGACATGCTACAGGGAGGCGTTGCGGCGCGGTGCCGGGATCGTGGTCATGGTCCACCCGGACCATCAGTACGATCCCCTGGTGGTCCCGGAGCTTCTCCAGCCGCTCCTCGAAGGCAGGGCGGACGCGGTGTTCGGCAGCCGCATGCTGGGGCGTGCGGTGCGGCAGGGCGGAATGCCCTGGTGGAAGGTGATCGCGAACGTGGGCCTCACAAAGCTCGAGAACGCCGTGTTCGGGCTGCGCCTCACCGAGTACCACTCCGGGTTCCGCGCCTACTCGCGTGCGTACCTCGAGAGCGTGGACCTGAGCGCCAACTCCAACGACTTCGTCTTTGACTCCGAGATCATCGCGCAGGGGGTGGTGGCCGGCATGCGCATCGCGGAGATCCCGATCGCCACCCGCTACTTCCCGGAGGCATCGCAGATCGGTTTCGGCCGCTCGGTTGTCTATGGTTTTGCCATCCTCAGGTTGTTAGTCCGCTTTGCCCTTCACGCACGGCGGTTGCGCACGTACCCGCAGTTCGAGATTGGGAGGTCTCAGGGGAGCGCCCGCGGGGGCTTGAGGTAGCGGGCCAGGAAGGCGTAGATCTCACGCCTGGCCGCTCGCGCCATCGTCATGTCCATACGGTCGAAGCTGTGCCCGCCAGGCGCGTTCTGGAAGATCTTGTACTCGAACTTCTTGTCCGCCGCCTTCAGCGCCTGGATGAGGTGCTCGACCTCGATGACGTTGACGTCCTCGTCGTTGGTGTTGGTGTGGATGAGCAACGGCACGGCGAGCTTTTCGACGTGCCAGACGGGCGAGCGCCTCTTGTACTCCGGGATGTCCTCCCGCACGGTCTTGCCGATGTGGTACTCGGCGGAGAAGTCGTCCCGGTAGTCCTGATCCTCGTAGCCCATGCGCATGACGAGATCCGACACCGGCACCCCGGCGAACACGCACGCGTAGTCGTTGGGGTGAGCAAACGTCTCCATGAGAACGATCAGCCCGCCGTGGCTCCAGCCGATGAGGCCCACGCGCCGCGGGTCAACAAAGTCGAAGTTCTCGAGCGCCCACTGCTTGCTGGCGTGGATGTCGTCGACCTCGCGGCCGCCGTAGTCGATCAGCTCGTAGAAACCCTTGCCGTACCCTGTGGAGCCACGGTAGTCCGGGGCCACGACCACGTACCCCTGTGCGATCAGCTCGCGGATGATGTGGGTGTGGTAGGTGGTGAAATCGGCGTGCACGCCCCCGTGGGGCAGGATCAGCATCGGGAGCTTCTCGCCGGCCTTGCGGTCCTTTGGGACGAACGTGTAGGTGTAGAACTTGACCGGGTTGGTCGCCCCGGGAGCAGTGGGGTTCTTCGGGTTGGCGTCGGGCGGGCCCACGATTCGCCACTTGTCCACAACCGCGACGTCCCCGACCCGCTGGAGCCAGGCGATGTCGTCGATTGCCTTGGCGAGCTGGTCAAGACGATGATCGAGATCCTGCTGCGCCGTGCGCAGGTCGCGGATCTCCTTGGCCAGATCCGGGTCCACGTTGACCTGCTGAGACCACGATTGGCCCGCGAGGAGCAGCGCGCCCGTGACTGCGAGAGCGAACGGTTGGAGTCTCACGATCCCCTCCCGGGCCTCTCCGGCCCGCCGCGCCCATTCTACGTCCGCCGGGTGGGCTGGGAGGGTCTCACCCGCCGGGTTTGGTCTCGGGCTGTCCGGGCGGCTGAATCCCGGGCATCTTCGGCCGCTGCGCGGGCGGGATAGGGTTCGGGAAGAGCTTCTCGGCCGCCTGCGCCGGCAGCATCCGGTAGGTGTTGCGGTCGATGCGGGAGTGGGACATCTCGCGGCCGATTTCGTCCAAGCCGATGAGCCGTTGGACTCCGGGGAGCGTGATGTTTCCGACCCTCACCGGGTCGGACCACAGGAACCGCATCCCGTCAGCTTTGACGCCCTTCCCGAGATCGGTCGCGGGGCTCTCCGCCCGGACCAGCGCAAAGGTGCGGCGGTCGAGGTCCACGGTCCAGGAGGTCGAGATTTGGGGAGTGAAGAAAAACGTGCGGGTGAGTATCACCGTCAGGCGCCACACCGGCTTGCCGCCAGCCTCCGCCGGGACGACGCCCGTGACCGTTGCGCCCTCCCACGTCAGCGAGAAAGGCAGCAACAGGGGAAAGAGGTCCGCCGTGATGAGGCGCTTGACCATGTAGATCGTGGAGGGTCGGGCATCCGGCTGACCGTCGACGACTGCCCAGCCACCGGTCCCGTCATCGGCGGCGATGACCTTGAGCTGGGGGTCCTCCGTGCGGCCAGGCGTGGGGCCCGGAGCCAGGAAAAAGAAGGCCTTGGTTTGATTGGTCGTCGTCCCATCCTGGGTCACTTCCTCGCGCTGGATCTTCACCTCCACCACGCCCAGGGCGTTGAAGGCTTCCATCCCGCCGGCGGCGGCGGCGGCCCGGCTGACCGCCTCCGACGGTGTCGGGGACACGACTTGGCTCTGCGCCAGCAGCGAACCAGCGCTCAGAACGCCGGCTGCGAGCGCCACAAGGGGTCTGAAGTTCTCACGCATCGCTCGTCTCCAATCACATACTCTCTCACCGGCAGCGGAACTGGTTGTGGCCCCGCGCCGAGTCGCGTGCGGGCCAAAACGTCGCCCTGCCCTGCCAAGACGGCACCGCGTCTCCGGCTCACGCCGCTGGTGCTGGCCGCGGTGGCCAGCCAACTGCGCGTGCGAGGCTGGTCTTGTGCGGCTCGCCGTCCTGGCCCGGGCACATCCGCGGCCCGGCAGTCTAGCCGACAAGCGAGAAACGTGCCAAGTGGGCCATGGACGAGGCACGATGGATAGCGAAAGAGGAAAAACCGACCACTGCGCGGAGCCCCCGGGTCGGTAAGACACGGTCCGCAAGGCAAGGGAGAAACCTCTGTCAGGAGCAGGGCCGAAGAGACAAACCGAAACCACGTCGTGCCTCTCGCCTCAGGCGTCGAGCCTGGGTGGTCGGGTGGGTGGCTGGGCGGGCTTGGTCGGGGCGAGAGGATTTGAACCTCCGACCACACGGTCCCGAACCGTGTGCTCTACCAGGCTGAGCTACGCCCCGACCCGCTGACCGCGAAGCTTACACGACCACCCGGTGCATCGCAAGCCGCGAGGCGACCGGGAGAATCTACCTCGACGTTGACGTCAGGGCGTCGAGACCGCCGCGGATGTCGAGGAACGTGCCGAGGCCGGTCAGGTCGATGGCGATGCGGAAGCTGCGGTTCTGGTAGGGCTCGATGCGATAGTTTCGCAGTTCGACCAGCGCGCTCCAGCAGCTGCCAAGCCAGCGGAAGGCGAGGGTTTCGTCAAGGAGCTTGCTGTTGTGGATGTCATAGGCGGTCTGGCTCTCCAGCCGCCAGGGTGAGGAGCCCGGTGAAAGGCCCAGGTAGATGCGGGTCTGAGACGAGTACACCCCGCCGCGAATCGGGTCGTAGCTGCTGTACCAGGTGAGGTTGAGACCGCTGCGGCCGCTCGTGACGCCGCCCGAGAGGGAGGTGGTCACGAGCTTGCGCGTCACGGCGTCAAAGTCTGCGCGCGCGTCGAGGTTGGCGGTGGGGACCGGCGCGGTGCGCAGCAGGACGGAGAAGACCCCGATTTGACTTGCCGGGAGGCCCGGCCGTGCCGGCGTGAGAGGGTCGGAAAACGAGTACTCCTGGCCGAACTGGAGGTTGGCGACCTCGCGGCTCCCGGTCACAGTCTTCACGAACAGGCGGTTGGCAAGCGTCCAGCGAAGCCGGTTGAGGGTCACGAGCACAGAGTCCTTCTCGTCGAACACCGGGATCCTGGAGTAGTCGCCGGGGTTGGACACGTAGTTGTAATCCACGCGCGGCTCCACCACGTGCTTGATCTTTTCCCCACCAGAATCTGTCCAGACCCGCGAGAATGACGGGCCGACGATCGACACTCCCGCCGTTCCGTAGTGGCGGGAAAGCGGCTCGTTTACGAGGGAGAGCCGGTTCTGGGAGTACTGCGAGGTGTAGTAGGTCTCCCGAAAGCCGACCGTCGGCGTGAAGCTCAGCCATGGGAAGCCTGGTGTGAGCATGGTCACCGCCGGGAAGGCGTCGAATCGGCCGTAGCGGCCCTGCAAGGTGGCGGTGCGGTTTACGTAGAACGCGTCAGCCGACGCAACTCCGGATGCGTAGAGCGGTGAGCCGCCGATCCGGGTAGACCGGAGCCGGTACTCGACTTCACCGAGGCGGTTGAGCGTCGCCTCGGTGCTCTGTCCTGCAAAGTAGTCGGTGAAGAACGTCCGCCGGTGGTCTATGCGGAAGTTGACGGTCTGGGGACCCCAGTTGCGCGAGAGGCTAGCGTACGAGTAGATCGTGCGGAGAGCGTTGCGGTCAATGGCGCCCTGGAAACGCTGAAAGAACCCGAGGTCCGAGACCTCGTCCAGCTCGGCGTGTAGCACGTAGCCACCGGGGAAGAGCTGGTTGTGCCTTCCGGTTGCCTTCCACTCCCAGCGCTTGTTCTCGGGGTCCCACACGAAGTACGGGAGCACCCAGCCGTACGCGTTCTGCGCGGGGGCCCAGCGCACCTCCGGGCCGAGTCCAAAGTAGCCCTTCGTCCACGCATCGAGGAGGAGGGTGGCGTCGACCGAGCGTGAGATCGGCCAGTAGAGAGAGTTTCCCAGGTATGCGCCGCGCTGGCTCGAGTAACCAACGCTCGGCACCAGCAGGCCGGTGGCGCGGTCCCTCTTGATGGGCCAGAGCATACGCGGCGTGTAGAAGACGGGGACCTTGCCCGCCCTCAAGGTCGCACCGCGGAAGTCACCGTAGCCCTCGAGCTCCGCCAGCGCATCGCGGATCTCGATGCTCCACGCCGGTGCCTGGGTGTCGGAGAGCTCGCAGCTCGTGAAAACGCCGCGGTGGAACCGATAGTGGGTTTCGTCCAGCTTCTCCATTTCCTCGCCTCGGAAGTGGTAGGTCGGCGGGAAGTAAGCCTCGACGTCGTACAGTGTGCCCGTCTTCTTTTGCAGGTCGAACTCCATGTGGCTGCACGTCATTCGGGATTGGCCCTGGTCGAGAATCACGTTGCCCTCGGCGTGCAGTCGCATGGTCTTGAGGTCTACCTCCACTTCGCCGCAGCGAAGCGAGATGTCCTGGTACTGGAGGTGGACTTCCCCCTGTGCACACCACAGTTGCTCCTGGACCCACTGCTGGTGGATGGCGTTGATCGTCACCTGCTCGCTTGGCGGCGGCGGTCCCGCGCTGGCGAGCACGGTGGTGACGAGCAGGGCGACCGTCGACACCCCCACGAGAGCTACGCAGGCTCGCCTCACGCGTCCTGCCCGGCCGGGCGGGTGAGCGTGTGTGCGGCGGCCCGTTGGCGTCGCCCGCAGAGGAGAGCGGCCGTGCAACCGGTGGAGACGTCTCGCGGCATCCTCCTTCCCGTTGAAGCATTCTAGACCGTTCCCTTTTACGGGAGGCACGCTATCCTCGTTTGTATGCGGTGGCTGGCTCTCGATGTGGGATCGCGGCGTGTGGGCGCAGCGATTTGCGACGCGCAGGAGCGGGTCGCGACCGCGCTCGAGGCATTTGCATTCGACGGCCCCGAGGGCGTGGCCGAGAGCGTAGCCGCGCTGGTTCGCTTCTGGGAAGCGGATGGTGTCGTGGTCGGGGTTCCCCACACTCGGAGCGGCGAGGGGCGGGGCGAGCGCCGCACTTCGGCCGTGGTTTCGGCGCTGCGCGCCCGCCTCGCGGTTCCGGTGGAAATCGCCGACGAGCGGGCCACCACGGCGGCGGCGGAGGGGTTGCTCGCGGAGGCGAGCGTGCCGCGCCGTCGGTGGCGCGACCTCGTGGACAGCCTCGCCGCGCGCCTCATCCTGGAGAACTTTCTCGCGGCGCGCAGCCCGGGCCGCGGCGGCACGAGCCGTTGACCTCGCATGGGTCCGATGCTAGCGTTTCCTAGGGTCTCGTGGAGGGCCTGACATGGCCGACGCGTACGCCACCTTCGGAACGTTCCTCCTCCTCAAGCGCCGCACCCAGGACGGCCTCGGCACCCTGTGGCGCGCGGGAGAGATGGAGGGTACGGGCTTCAAGCGGATGGTGTGGCTACGCCGATTCGACCAGGGCGGCATGGACCGCGCCGCGCTGAGGGCCGAGGTGGCGGCGGCCAACCAACTGGGTCAGTCTCTGCGGGCGAGCAACGTTGTCCGCAACGCGTCGGGCGGCACTGAGGGCGGCGTGCCCTACATCGCCTGGGACTACGTGCCCGCCCAGCCCCTCGACCAACTGCTGGCCCGAACCGCCGAAGAGCAGTTTCCCATCGCGATCGACAATGCCCTCCTGATCGTGGAGAAGTTGGCAGCGGCGCTGGCGGCCGCGGCGGCCCTCGAAGCCCACGGTGAGCCGCTGATCCACGGTTTCCTGGTGCCGAACCTGGTCGTCGTCGGAAACGACGGTGAGGCACAGGTCGCCGGCTTCGGAGTGTCGCGTGGGCTACGGGCCAACCTGGACCGGCCCGCGGTCAA
>JALHTD010000056.1 GCA_022865555.1 Thermoanaerobaculaceae bacterium
GCCTGAACAGGCGCTGCCGCCAGTGAACTTGGCACTTCCTGGATAGAGCTTGTCGTACTGATTGAGCAGTTTCTTACTGAATGGATCGCTGACGTTCTGGTAGTAGTCGAGGCAACTGTACAGACCCTCTACCTGTGCGGCTGGCGCAAAGTTCAGCATGTTCTCGTCGAAGTACGTGCAGACTATGTATCCACCTCGCCTCGTGAAGCCAGAGTTGTGAAGCTGCTCGAGAAATGGCGTGAGCCCAGGAGGAACGATCGTATTGAATACCACCTCTGCACCGCTGGACGTGATCTTGTCAATCGTCTTCCGATAGTCAGTGTGATCGAGGGGAAAGTACTCCTCTCCGACGATCGCGCCACCGTTAGCCGTGGCAAGTTCACGGACCTTCTTGTTCATAATGTGAGGCCAAATATAGTCGGCCGACGGCAAATAGAATTTCTTCGCCCCCGTTTGTTGCATCAGCCATGGAATGAGAGGTTCGAGCTGCTGCGCTGGCACCGGGCCGGTACAGAAGATGAGCGGGTCACATTCCTGTCCCTCGTATTGCTCTGGGTAGATGTAAAGCTTCTTGCCCTTCACTACCGCAGGACCCTTGATCGCCTGCCTCGTGGAGCTATAGATGCCACCGAAGACCACATCGACCTGATCTTGCTGGACGAGCTTTGTAGCTTTGGCTTCCGCTACACTATCTGTCGTTGCACTGTCCTCAAGGTACAGATCTATCTGCCGCCCCAACAAGCCACCCTTTGCATTGATGTCATTGATCACCATCTTGGCCACGTTCGCATTGGCGAGACCCAAGAACGAGAGTGGACCCGTGATGTCCGTGATGACGCCCACCTTGATCGATCGACCAACTGAAGTTCTTGGTTCTTTCATCGTATTCTCCCCTCTCAAAACTGGTTGTTCGTGAATAGGCGCTGGCTTGTGAGGCGTGCGGCCTGACGTCCGAGCTTCAGCGGCCATGTCATCTCGGAGGCACCTCAGATGGCGCGTACGTGATCGCGACCTGCGATTGCACTGCCGAGTAGCTCTCCGCTGCGCTGACTGGCCCGCCGGGGCTACGACCAGAACTCGTCCCAAGCGTGGAGGTCGTAAAAGTGCTCGCTACCGTCAATGATCCGGCCGTCCTTGAGCTCGAAGACGAGGCAGCAGTCAACATCCAACTGCTTGCCGTTCCGCTTCGCGGTGTTGTGATGAATGCCGACCACGCGGCCGTCCTCACTCCTGAGCACGCGCTGCAAGGTGGCCTTGAAGGTACCTCCCGTCTCACCCGCATACCGGCCGAATTGGGCAAAGGTCGCCTCGCGGCCTTTGCGGTCGCCAGCGAGGGAGCCTCGCCCCGGCGTGTGCCACGAGGCGTTCTCGTGAAAGAGCTCGGTGAGCGTTTTCATGTCGCCCGAGTTGAAGGCCGCGTAACCGCGTCGCACGACCTCGGCGTTTCTTTCTGCCTCGTTCATGATGTCGTTCTCCTTATCCTCGTGAAGGGCAACACGAGAAACACTGCGAGACATTCCGCCTCAATCGGGGAGAAGTGCTTTTGCCATGCTCGGGAGCGCTTCGCGCAGTATCTTATTGGGTAACAAACGCTTGCCGATGTCGTCGGAAGAAACGCTTCAGGAACGGCGGCCTAAGCCCCGGCCATTTGGACTGCGAGAGCCTTCTGCGCCTGCCACCTCATAGCGAATCGAGCGGGCTGCAGACACCACGTCCTCCAGATCGTTTCAGGGTAGGAGCATAGATCCTTGGCTAGTGGCCGCAGCCGGTTCCCCCAAAGCACAACATGGGGTTGAGGGGGAAACACGGCCCGCCTCCGGTGGTCTTTCGCCCGCTGGGGGGCAGATCGTGTGCCCCGGCGAGGTCCCAGTTGACTGTCCGTCGCTTCCCGTCCGCGAACCCCTGCTGGTAGCCCTCAAGCGTTACTCTCTCTACCCCCAACCGCACCAGGTCGCGGATGGTGTCGTCCAGCTTCCTCGGATGGTTTGCGCAGAAGTGGCGTGCTGGGTAGGTGTCTGAAGCGCAACTCTGGACATTGACAAACAAACTGACAAACAAGACGACTAAAGCCACCTCTGGGTGGCCCGTACGTGCTTGATTCTATTTGGTCGGGACGGCGGGATTTGACCGTGCGGGAGCGGGGCGGGGGGCACGACGCGGGCTGCAGAACCGGCGCCCGCAGCCGTGGAGGGCTGGGCGGCGGCCTCGCGAGCACCCGAGAACACCGGCTCACCCCGTGCGACCCGGCAGTAGACGTGATAGACCGCACCGGACACAAACACCCTCGGCCGACGAGGCATCACCCACCTCCCCCGCTCACGCAGACCTTGGTCATTCTACAAGAACAAAGTGAGATGGTGATACCTGGTACCTATTAGGAAGCTTGTGGATCAGCACGATTTCGGTGGGCTCGGCCGAGGCGCTCGACGGCTGGGAGAAAGCGAAGCACACCTTGCGATGACGCAGGAAAGGAGGCGGCCCCCAATGAGAAACTATCAGCGAGCCGAGGCAGGGAGGCCAGCACGATGGACCGATTCGACGAATCAGGCCTCATCTACCGCAGGAGCTTCGACGCGGCCTACCTGCTCGACCGCTTCCCTCCTTGGCTGAGCGATCCCAACGAACGGGCCAGTGTCGCATCGCCTGTCCGCCATCAGTTCGGCCTCGCGCACGCGGTGTCCTGGCCCGCCGGCACATGATCCGCTCCTACGGCACTTACTCGAGCGTTGTCAGGGTACATCGCCTCGATCACCGCCGCGTAGCGAGCCTGGATCGGCGTTCGCTTCGGCTTCAGTGTCGGGGTGACGAGGTCATTGGCGATCGTGAACTCGTCGACGATCTCCACCTTCTTGACCTGCTCGAACGAGGCGAACTCCTTGTTGAACGTTGCGACCTCCGCATCGATGAGCGCCTTGATGCGGGAGTCTCGCTGCAGCTCTGCGAACGACGAGAAGGCGATTCCGTTGGCGGCGGCATACGCCTTCACGTTCTCCTGGTCGAGGGTAACCAGGGCGGTGAGGTAGGGGCGGCGGTCGCCGATCACGCACACCTGCAGGATGTACTTCGAGGTGGTGATCACCCCCTCGATGGCGCTCGGCGCCACGTTCTTGCCGCCTGCCGTGACGATCAGGTCCTTCTGGCGGCCGGTGATCTTGAGGAAGCCCTCTGCGTCGATCTCGCCGAGGTCGCCGGTGCGCTGCCACCCGCCCTCGATCAACGTCTCCTTCGTCTCGTCGGGCATCTTGTAGTAGCCCTTCATGACGTTGCGCCCCCGGTACTGTACCTCCCCGTCCTCGCCGATGCGTTGCTCGATGCCGGGACCGGGCGGTCCCACCCAGCCGAAGCGGTAGTTGTCGGGCCGGTTGACGTTGGTGAAGGAAGTGTTCTCCGTCATGCCGATGCCCTCGAGAATGAGGATGCCGGACCCGTGAAAGAACTTGCCGATCGAAGGGTTGAGCGGCGCCGCGCCCGAGATGCACCAGCGCACCCGGCCGCCGAAGGCGGCCTGCAGCTTGGAGAAGACGAGCTTGGTGGCGATCGCGTAGCGCAGCTTGAGGCCGGCCGGGATTGGCTTCTTCGCAAGCTGGCAGTCGCTCACCTCGTTGCCCACCCGCACCGCCCAGCGGAATATCTGCAGCGCCAGCCCGCCCTTGGCCTCCGCCCCCGCGAGCACTTTGGCGAGGACCTTCTCGTAGACCCGCGGCACGCTCGTGAACCAGTGCGGGCGAGCGACCTTGAAATCCTCGGGGAGCGAGTCGAGGCTGCGCGCGAACACCGTGGTCGTCGCCGCGACGATGGCGGTGTAGACGGTGGTCCGAGCGAACACGTGCGCCAACGGCAGGAAGAGCAGCTCCACGTCCCCGGCCGCCGCGTCCGCACACTGCTGTACCGACTGGCACGTGAACGTGATGTTGTCGTGCGTGAGCATCGCCCCCTTGGGGATGCCGGTCGTGCCCGAGGTGTAGACGATCGCCGCCAGATCCTGCGGACCCACCGCAGCGATGCGGGCTTCGAGCGCCTCCTCGGAGACGGCTTCCCCCAGCTTCAGGAACTCGTCGTAGGAGAGCACCCAGTCGCTCGCGTGCGACCCCTCGAAGAGCACCACCTTGCGCACCTTGGGGATGCGGTCCCTCACCTCGACGAGCTTGGCGACCTGGTCGGCGTTCTGCGCGAAGACGATACTCGAATCGGAGTGGTCGATGATGTGGCGGCAGGCCTTGGGCAGGTCGGTGTGATAGATACCCACGGTGACGGTGCCGACGCTCTCGGCGCCGACGTCGGTGAGCACCCAGTGGTAGCACGAGTACGAGAGGATCGAAACCTTGTCGCCGTGGCCGAGCCCGAGTGCGATCAGGCTCTTGCCGACGCGCCGCACCTCCGCGAGGAACTCGCGCCACGTCACCGACGAGGTGCGTTTCGGGGTGTGGATCGTGCGGTACGCCTCGAGATCCGGGTAACGCTCGACGGTCGCCCGCAGCATGTGATGAACGCTCTGAAAGTCGATGAAGCTCATGACTCCCCTCGTCGGCAGAGCGGGCCCGGCACGCCCCTTGAAGTTGACATCAAGCTTACCACTGCTGCGCCGGAGATGACCCAGGGCCGGGACCGAGAGTCCGGGCGTCGGGTTGTCCTCGGGGCTCCCCCCTCCCCGCGCCCGCGTCACACGGCTAGGGCCTGTAGCGGTTGAAGTGGAACTGGCGGTTCGGATGCGGCGGGTGGGATCTGAGTAGCTCCACTTGATGGGTTTGGGGGGTTGGTCCTAGCGGCGAATGTAGCGCACGAGTTTTCTGGCGAGGTCTTTGGTTGAGGTGAAGACGCCGCGGGCGATGACGTCACGCTCGATCTTGGCGAACCAGATCTCGACCTGGTTGAGCCATCAGGAGTAAGCAGCAGATCGGGTCGGATCGTCTATGACGGTGGCAGGGCCGAGTTCATGTGGGAAATGTCGGCTTAAGTTAGCGCCATTCGCGACACGGTACCCATTCTCGTTGCCAGTGGGCGCAGCCTTCGTGCGGCGACCACAGAGATCTCGGCGCCTCGTCTTGCGGTCGGTTGAGCGGGCCGGCAATTCAGGGATCTGATGCCAGTTAATTCACTCGCGGGCCGCGAGGGCCGCTATGGGGTTGTGCTTCTTTCCCCCCGGTTTCCTGCTCCCGGTTCTCCGCTCCCCACGTCAGGCTTGCGGCCGCAGGCGGGATGGGGTGAGAAGGGTACTATACGTAATCACTCGCACTGCTGCACAGCGGGCGGACATCCACGGAGGGGGCCATGATCCTGTTGAATCCGAAGAATCTCACGCGGAGATACCCTGATGAGAGGTCCGCGCAGATCATGCGCAAGACCGTTGCCTTCTTCGAGGGCAAGGGCCTAAAGAAAATCAAGGAGGACGATCAGAACAGGGTCTGGTACCAGGACTTCCTGGGCTTCCTGCAGGCCGAGAAGGTCTTCGGGACGCTGCTAGCCCCGCCCGGGTATGGCGGCGAGGCGGCCCGCTGGGACACCTGGCGGAACTGCGAGTTCAACGAAATCCTCGGCTTCTACGGCCTGTGCTACTGGTACACGTGGCAGGTGAGCATCCTGGGCCTTGGCCCCATCTGGATGAGTGGGAACGAGGCCCTCAAGAAGAAGGCGGGGCGGATGCTCCAGCAGGGCGGCGTCTTCGCCTTTGGCCTTTCCGAGAAGGAGCACGGGGCGGACATCTACTCGTCCGACATGATGCTCAAGCCGCAGGGTGACGGCACATACCTGGCGGACGGGGACAAGTACTACATCGGGAACGGCAACGAGGCGGCCATGGTCTCCAGCTTCGGAAAGATCGCCGGAACGGGTGAGTATGTCTTCTTCGCCGTGAACCCCAAGCACCCGAAGTTCGAGCTCGTGAAGAACATCACGCCGAGTCAGTCTTATGTGGCCGAGTTCATCTTGCACGACTACCCCATCACGGAGGCGGACATCCTCTCACGGGGCCAGGAGGCCTGGGACGCGTCCCTCAACACGGTGAACGTCGGGAAGTACAACCTGGGCTGGGCCTCCATTGGCATCTGCACGCACGCCTTCTACGAGGCCATCCGGCACGCCTCGGGGCGGCGGCTCTACAACATGTCGGTGACCGACTTCCCTCACGTGAAGCAGATGTTCACCGACGCGTACGCCCGCCTCTGCGCCATGAAGCTCTTCGCGCTGCGCGCCTCCGACTACCAGCGTTGCGCCTCCCTCGTGGACCGGCGCTACCTACTCTTCAACCCCATGGTGAAGATGAAGGTGACCACGCAGGGCGAGGAAGTCATCAACCTCCTCTGGGACGTCATTGCGGCCAAGGGGTTCGAGAAGGACACGTACTTCGAGATGGCGGCCCGGGACATCCGGGCGCTGCCCAAGCTCGAGGGGACGGTCCACGTCAACATCGCGCTTATCGTGAAGTTCCTCGCGAACTATTTCTTCAACCACGCGGACTATCCGGCGGTCCCGGAGTGCACGGGCGCCGCCCACGACGAGTTCCTCTTCGCCCAGGGGCCCACGCGCGGGCTGGCCAAGATCCGCTTCGACGACTACAAGATCTCCTATGACCTCTTCGACACGCCCAACCTGGCCGTGTTCAAGGAACAGATTTCGGTCTTCAAGGGCATGCTGGCGAAGGCAACGCCTTCCGAAGCGCAGGCCAAGGACACGGACTTCCAGCTCGCCGTGGGCGAACTGTTCGCCCTGGTGGTTTACGGCCAGCTCGTCCTGGAGATGGCCAGTCTGCACGGGGTGGGCGAAGACCTGGTGGACCAGGTCTTCGACTTCATGGTGCGGGACTTCTCGAAGTCCGCGCTTCAGCTCCACTCGAAACCGAGCGCGACGCACGCCCAGATGGAGTACTGCCTGAAGATGCTGCGCAAACCGGTGCACGAGGAGGCGCGCTACGAGCGGGTTTGGAAGGAGCAGGTCTTTGCTCTCAAGGACGCGTACGAGATGAACCCGTGAGCCCCACGGCCGGGTGGCGCTCCCGATCCTCCTCGGCGGAATGGAATGGGTACCAGGTATCACCATCTCACCTTCTTGATCTTGGGCCACCCGTGTCCAGCTTCGCGAGGCGCTCCTCGAGGGCGAGCCGCTGCTCGCGAAAGGAGGCATCCTCCCGCTCGCGTTGGCTGGCCCGCGCCAGCGCGCGGCTCGCACTTCCGGGGTTCATCCGCATGCCCTCCGCCAGGTCCTTCACCCTCAAACCATACACCTCGACGCCAACCAGGGTGAGAAGTTGCCGCAACCGCGCCGTGGTTTCATCCTTGCGCCGACCCGAGCACCCGCTCAGCTGAGCTCCGGCCCATGGATCTCTCGCAACCAGCCGTGGTGCACCGCCCCGAAACGAATACCCTCGGCCGACGAGGCATCACCCACCTCCCCCGCTCACGCAGAGCTGGGTCATTCTACGACAACAAGGTGAGATGGTGATACCTGGTACCTATTCACATCGTACTGGTCCCTGATCTGGATCCTGAGGCGGATGACCTTCTCCACCCGGTGGCCATGGATGCCTTCGACGCCCACGAGGCCATTGGGGGTGCTGCCACCTGTAGGGGGTGTCAGATCGGTCAGGGTCACGGTGTAGGGCGGGTTGACCTGGGCGGCGGTCGTGCCTGCAGCACGGAACGCCGCCGCGGCGCACAAA
>JALHTD010000003.1 GCA_022865555.1 Thermoanaerobaculaceae bacterium
AGCGGCACTCCGGCCGCCAGCGGCGTGTGCTGCGCTGCGTGGCCGCTTCAAAACGGGGAAAAGCTGTTACCCGAAAGCAGGACCGAACTTCCAACTTCGGGGAGGGGAAACTCCAGCAGGCGGCGGTCCTTCCAGTAGAGCCACCGGAGGGACGGGTCTTCCAACGGATGACGGAACTGGAAGGACACACTCGCCGGACGCCCGTCCCGGGTGACGCTGAGGACTTCTGCCTGGTAGTCGGGACGGTCGATACGGTCACCCGAGTCGAAACGGCGGTTCCCGCTGGCGAACAGGCGATCAACCGGACGAGCGAGGAACCCGTCCGCGGGCGTGATGACCAGAGTGTAGCGGTCCTTGCGATAGATCCGGTTGGTGTCCGTCATCGATGCGAGCTGTGCCACGCGTCGGGGAGCCGGGTCGCCGTTCGCGATTCGAACGACGCGGCTGTAGACGACGGGGAAATCGTTCCCGTTCACGTAGACGAAAGTCTGGTGTGCAATCTCCGGGCCACCGGGGCTGTGCCGCGCCGCCGCGGTGAAGAAGTCGCCAAGCATCGGCAGTCCGAATGTCTGCCCGACGAGCAGGACGGCCGCGATCGGGCCGTGGAGCACGAGCAGTGCTATCGCTGCGCTCCTGCGCCAGCGGGACGATACCGGCGAGGAGAAAACGTACGAATCAACGAAGAGCGCCAGGAGCCCAAAGCCGCCGATCCCTGAGAAAATCAGGAGCCTTTCCATGGGAAACGCGGCGCAGAGGGGAACGATCGAAAGGGCCATGCCGATCGCCCAGAAGCGGGCGATAGGGCGTTTGAGCAACGGCCAGAAGAGCCAGACGACGCCGGCGGCGAGAGCCACCGAGGCAACCCAGAGTGCGAGTCGCTGTGGCCACGTCAGCAGGATCCACAGATCGATCGGGATCTGGAACCACTGCCCGGCAAGGAGAACAGGCCAGCGTTCTGCAAGAGCCTGCAGAAACAACAGCGGTCGCTGACCCGGATCGACATAGAGGCGTGAACCGGCGACGCCGTAGCCGAGCGTGTCATAGAGCAACCGCCAGAGGAACACGAGACCGAGGTAGGGCAGCAAGACAGCTGTGGAACGAATTCGTGCTTGTTTCGGCTCCATCGTCAGTTGCCATGCGACCACGTAGCCCAGGGCCCCGAGCGTGGCTTCGCCGCAGCCAAGACCGACTGAAAACAGAAGCAGGCCGAGGGCCAGCCATCGCGTGCGCCCGCTGGCTCGCCATCGGACGTGGCAAATGAGAGCCGCCGTGCCGCACACGAGGCAGAGCAGCGCGTTCCTGTTGGCAAGCCATCCGGCAGGATATGTGTGCGCGTCCTCGACGGCGAAGAACAGCCCGGCAAGAGCCGCCGCCGCGACCGGCATGTCGGGAACTCTTCGGTAGAGAGCGGCAACGAGAAAAACACCCAGGAAGAACCAGCCGAGGCTGTGCAGGTGCTGGAGGACGATCCCATCCGGCCACAGGGTGTAGTCCAGCATATGGGTCAGTGCCGTGATCGGACGGAAGAGCGAGATGCGAACACCAGGGTCAGACCACCAGGGCAGGTAGCCAACCCGGCGCATCAGTTCCGCAGGCTCACCCGGTTTCACGAACGCGAACAGGTCCATGACCGGACGCATGAACGGCGCCACCTCGCCTCGATGGAGAAGTACGGCACGGTGAAAGTAGTCGTCTCCGATGAGGCCCGCTCTCAGGGCCGGCAGCGTGAGCAGGCAAGCGACAAGCCCGAGAAGGATTGGCCACCAGCGTTCGAACCGGGCGCTCTGGATCGGCAACTTCACCTTGCCGCCATTCTTACCACACGATTGACTGCCTCTCCTGAATCTGTGCGGGTTCAGAGTTTGCCCACAGGCCACGACGCGGTGCGGAGCCGAGCCTGGTGAGGCGGGCGATGTGCGCGCCAGGGGTCAGCGTGAGATCCCTCGTTTCCCTCGGGATTTCGCCTGCGGGCTCCCGCTTCGCTCACGCCCGCAAGGCGGCTCAA
>JALHTD010000057.1 GCA_022865555.1 Thermoanaerobaculaceae bacterium
GGCCACGACGCGGCGCTCGCCTACTTGACGGCCTACCTGATCGAGGAGTCGCTCTCGGTCGACAACCTGTTCGTCTTCCTCGCGCTGTTCACCTACTTCGGGGTGGCCTCCGAGCACCAGCATCGCGTGCTCTTCTGGGGAATCGTCGGGGCGATCGTCTTTCGCGGCATCTTCATCTTCGCCGGTGTCGCGCTGATCTCGCGTTTCCACTGGGTGATCTATGTCCTGGGCATCCTGCTCGTTGCGACCGGTGCCAAGCTGGGCCTCGGCGAAGCGGAGCAGGTGCACCCGGAGCGCAACCTGATCGTGCGCTGGGCGAGCCGCGTCCTGCCGATGGAGAAGAGCTTCCACGGCGAGCGGTTCGCGCTGAGAACCGAAAAGGGCCTTCGTTTCACGCCGCTGTTTCTGGTTCTGCTGGCCATCGAGAGCACGGACGTGATGTTCGCCGTGGACTCGGTGCCCGCCGTGCTCGCGGTCAGCCGCGACGCGTTCGTGGTCTACACCTCGAACATCTTCGCGGTCCTGGGTCTGCGCGCCATCTATTTCGTGCTGGCCGGGGCGCTGCGGTCGCTGCACCTGCTGCGCCCCGGCCTGGCGCTCATCCTCGTCCTGGTGGGTGTCAAGATGCTGCTCGCAGACGCGGTCGAGATCCCGACCGCAGTCTCGCTGATAGTGGTGGCCGCTATCCTAGCCGCGGCGACTGCGGGCTCGCTGCTGCTTCCGGATCCCAAGAAGCGGAAGGCTGCCACCAAAGGCTAGGCTCTTGGCACCCCGGAGGTCCTGGAACGGGGAAGGGCGGTATGCTCCCCGGGGGTTGCTGCGAGAGGGGGTTGTCATCATGGCGAAGCGCGCGTCTGGCACGACCCGCACGGAGAAGGACACCCTGGGCATCATGGAGGTCCCCGCGGATGCGCGTTACGGGGCGCAGACGGCACGCGCGATGGCGAACTTCCCCATCAGCGGGTGGACGCTTCCGGCCGGTTTCCTCTCGTCCCTGGCCAGGATCAAGGCGGCGTTCGCGCGCGCCAACGGCGAGCGCGGTCTCCTGTCCCGCGAGGCGGCGCAGGCGATCGCAACCGCCGCGGACGAGGTCGCCGCGGGTGCGCACCTCGACCACTTCCCGGTGGACGTCTTCCAGACCGGCTCCGGGACCTCCACCAACATGAACATGAACGAGGTGCTCGCGCACCTCGCCAACCGCGCCCTCGGGGGAGACCCGGCGGCGCACACGCCGGTTCATCCGAACGACCACGTCAATCTCGGCCAGTCCTCCAACGACGCGATCCCGGCCGCGCTGCGGGTGGCCGCCGCCGTCTCCTGGCGCGACCGCGTGAGCCCGGCGGTCAGCGGCGTCGTCGGCGAGCTCCGTAGGCTCGCGGGCGAGCACCGGGCGACGGTCACCCTGGGCCGCACCCACCTCATGGACGCGGTGCCCACGACCTACGGGCGCGTAATCGGCGCGTGGGCCGACCGGCTGGAGGCGGCGCTCGCGCACGGTGAGTCGGCGGCGGAGCGCCTTCTCGTGTTGCCTCTTGGCGGCACCGCGGTTGGCAGCGGCATCGGGGCCGACCGCGCCGCGGTTGCTCGTGCGGCCGCGCTGCTGGCCGAGACTACAGGCCTGGCGGTGACCCTCCAGGGCAACCCCGCCGCAGGGATCGCCGCCCAGGATGCCCCGATCGCATTCGCGGACGCGCTCGCGGGTGTCGGGCGGGTGTTGCTCGCGATCGCCAACGACGTGCGCCTGCGGGCCTCGGGTCCGTTCGGTGGCCTCGGGGAGCTGGAACTGCCCGCGGTGCAACCCGGCTCCTCGATCATGCCGGGCAAGGTCAACCCGGTGATCCCGGAAGCGGTCGCGCAGGTGGCGCTGGAGGTGGAGGGCCTCGCCGCCGCCTGCCGGGCCAGCGCGAGCCTGCACCAGCTCGACCTCTCGCACGCCAACCCGCTCCTGGCCTGGAACCTCGACACCATGGCACGCCTCCTGGCCTCTGCATGCGATGTGCTGGTGACTCGCTGCCTTTCGGGGCTGCGGGTCAACATCGAGCGGGCGCGCTCGCTCGCAGCGGCGAGCCCGGCCCTTGCCACGGCGCTGGCGGCCCGCATCGGCTACGAGCGCGCCGCCGAGGTCGCCAAGGCGGCGGAGAAGGCGGGCACGAGCGTGGCCGACGTTGCGCACCGCCTCGGCGTCCTGCCCGAGCAGGAGCTGGAGGAGGTGCTTGACCTCGAACGGCTTGCCGGTGTTGAGAAACCGTAGGCGAGCCTTCGCCCAGGGCTTGGGCTTCGTGGAATAATGCGAATAGTCCGCCGGAGGGCTTGATGCCCACATCACCGCTAGTGCGCCGGGCGGTGCGAGCGCTCGCGATTCTGTTGCTCCTGGCTTTGGCCGCGCTGCTGGGACTTCGCGTATACGGAAACTGGCGCCTCGCCGCTGCGGAGCGGGAGTTTGCCGAGAGGGTCGGGCCACGAGACACCGGTACGTCCACCCCCGTGAAACTCCTTGACGAGGAGAACGCTGCGGTTTTCCTGCAGGCGGGTGCGGAGGCGATGATCCTGCCGGGCAATGACAGGCCACAGATCGGCGAGATGACTATGACTCGGCCCGACAGCTGGAGCGAGAGCCAGCGCGCTGATCTCCGACGCATCCTGGCAAACAACGGGCCCGCGCTGGAGCTGCTCCACCGTGCCGCAGGGATGACCACGTCGCTTTTCGGCGCCGTTACCTGGGACAAGAAGACTCACGAGCTCAAGGCGCCCCCCCTGCTCAAGCTGATTACGGCGCAAAGGCTGCTGCTCGTGGACGCGCGCATGGCCTTGCTGGAGCACGAGCCTGCCCGCCTGCTTGCCGACACCGCCTCGATGGCGACGATGGCGGCCGGGCTCGAGCGCGAGTCCGAGCTGGTCGGGCTGCTGATGGGCATGGCGTGCGAGAAGATGTTCCTGGCCGCCGTCAAGGAGGCGGTTGCCGATTCGTCCACTCACCGCGAGATGCTCACCAAGCTCCAGGGGATGGTGGTTGACACCGATCTCAAAGCTGCCTGGAGACGCGGCAATCTGGCCCAGCAGGCGGTGATCAGCAAGCACGTCGCGGCGGTCTTGAGCGACCCGCTCGCCGCGCGGCACGGAGGGGTCGGCCTCTACGGACGGTTCATGGACTTCGCGTTCGGGAAGATCTTTCAAGCGCAGCAGCTCGAGATAAGGGCTGGCCTGATCGCTGCGGTGGATCAACCGCTCGGTCTGGACCCTTCGTGGTCTCGGCGCGGAGCGCACCAACCCCGCACGGTCTTCGACGTGTTCGACGTATTCGAGAGCGTAATGTTCGGCCAGTCCGCCAAATCCTCCATCGGCCGCGTCCAGTCCACGTTGTCTTTGAGAGAGCTTGCGAACATCGCCCTAGCAGCGCGCCTCCAGGGGCTGGCGACCGGGGAGTACCCCGCGACGTTGGCGTCGCTATCGGGAGCGATGCGACCCGATCCGTTCGCAGGCAAGCCACTGACCTACGAGCGACGGCCCGACGGCTCCGCGCGCATCTCGGTTCCAGATTTTGAGGTTTTGTGGAAGCGCATCTCCGACGTCGGCGCGAGCGCGCAGCCGTTCTCCTGGGAACTGCCGGCGCCGGCGCCGCGAGCGCCCCAGAAGGACGCGAGGAGGTAGCGAGAGGCACGTCAGGCCCGGGGCGCGGTTCCGACGTTCTCGACAGGGCGGAACCAACCGTATCATAGTGTAAGGGGAGGGATGTCCCCTCATGTTCATCCCGATCGGGTTGGACCAGACCACTGTGCGGCGCCTGCCGTGGGTGAGCTTCGCCATCATCGCGGTCAACTTCGTGGTCTTCCTGACGGTGGGTGCTACCGCGCGCAACGCCGAGGAGGAGATCTCCCAGCGCGGGCAGGAGGTGATGGCGTACTGGGCCCTGCACCCTTACCTCGCGTTCCCGACGAAGATGCTGCCCGCGGGGATGCCCGAGTCCGAGCGCGAGAGGATCACGATGCTTGCGGAGGGCATGAGGAGCCTCTCCCGAAAGGCGCCGGCCTCCGACGAGCAGCGTGGCCAGGAGCAGCAGGAGCTGGACGGGCTGGTAGAGAAGTTCCGGGACGCCCTGACCTACCACCCCTTCAAGGCGTGGGGCCTGATCCCGTCAAACCCGCGGGCGATCGCCTTCCTCACCAGCATGTTCATGCACGCGGGCTGGCTGCACCTGCTGGGCAACATGCTCTTTTTCTATATCGCCGGGCCTTTCATGGAGGACGCATACGGGCGGCCGCTCTTCGCCGCCCTCTATCTGGCCTCCGGCGCGGCCTCGAGCCTCGTGCACGTGGCGGCGTTTCCGAACTCCGAGGCACCGCTGGTGGGCGCCTCCGGGGCGATTGCAGGTCTCATGGGGGCGTTTCTCGTGCGCTTCGTGCGCGCCAAGATCCGGTTCTTCTACTTCTACTTCTTCTTCATCATCCGCAGCGGCACGGTGGACCTGTCGGCCTGGATCGTGCTGCCGCTCTGGTTCCTGCAGCAGCTGTTCTTCGCCGGTCTTTCAACGTCAAGCGGGGTCGCCTACCGCGCCCACGTCGGCGGCTTCGCCTTCGGTTTCCTGGCGGCGCTGGCGATCAAGCAGCTTCGCATCGAGGAGCGCTTCATCGCCCCGGGGATCGAAAAGGAGATCTCGGTGACGCAGCACCCGGCGCTCGAGGCGGGCATGGACCTCCTGGCGAGGGGCGAGACGGTGGCAGCCAGGGGCGCGTTCCAGAAGGTGCTGGCCAGCGAGCCGAGAAACGCCGATGCACACCTGGCCATCTGGCAGAGCCATTGCCAGGAGGGCACGGCTGCCGGGGGAGTCGAGCACGTGGTGCGCGCGATCGACGAGGAGCTCAGGCGTGGGGACACCGCCCTCGCGCTGGCGCACTGGCGCGAGATGGTTTCCAGCGCCGGCCAGGGCGGACCGGGTGCACTGCGCTTCCGCCTCGCGACCATGCTGGAGCCGGGGGACAGGCAGGCAGCGGTAGAGGTGCTCCGCCACCTGGCCACGGACGCGTCCGCGGGCCTGCTCGCGGAGAAGGCGACGCGGCGCCTGGCGGCCCTCGGCGCCGCCCCGGCGGCCCTGGCCGCCGCGCCGCTTTCGGCAGCCCCTGCGGTCCCAACACCCCGCGCGGCGGCCGCGCCGGCCAGAGCGCATCCCGCCCTGGAAAGGGTGGCCGCGACGCTCATGCAGCCTGAGGCTCAGGTGTTCGACGCAGGGCCCGAGCCCCCGCACGAGGTCGTGGAGGAGCCCGGATCGGTGGTCTTCACGGACACGCCGGCGCCCGAGGCGGCGGCCGCGGCCGTCAGCAACCCCGTCGGCCGGGAGGTCGAGGTGTGCTCCCTGGAAGCCGTGCAGCCGGAGGGGGTCATGCTGCGGGGCCTGGAGGGCGGTTCGGAGCTGCTGCCGTTCGTGGACGTCGAAAGGGTGTGCGTCGCCGGCATCGCCGGCTCGGAGCGACCGTACCTGGTGCTGGACCTGGTGCTGCACGCGTCGGCCGGCAGACCCCGCAAGGTCGAGCGGATGCTTTCGTCCCAGTTCGATCCGCGGCACCTGATCGGCCGGCCGGATCTGCCTCCCCTGCAGGCGTTTCGCGAGTTGGTCCGCACGATCGCGGAGGCGGCGCACGCCGAGGTCACGCCGGCCACGCTGCTGGTGCCCTCCGCGAAGATCCCCACCTTCGGCAGTATCGAAGCGTACGAGCGCGAGATCCTGACACCGGTGTTGTGAGTTGCGATTTTTTTCACAATCGGATAGGATGGGCGGGCTGCATCATCGGAAACCGGGTAGACGGCCGGAGAGGCCACGACAGAGAAAGGGAGGAGCAATGGCGACACTCAAGGAAACGTTGCTGGCCAAGATCCAGGAGCACCGTCCGCGAACGCAGAAGCTGGTCAAGGAGCACGCGGACGTCAAGATCGGCGAGGTGACGATCGCCCAAGCCATAGGCGGCGCCCGCGGCGTCCGCATGCTGGTGACCGACATCTCCTACCTCGACCCGTTCGAGGGGATCCGCTTCCGGGGCAAGACCATCCCCGAGACGTTCGCGGCGCTCCCGAAGGTGCCCGGCTCGGACTACCCGTACGTCGAGGCGTTCTGGTGGTTCCTGCTAACCGGCGACATCCCAACCGAGCAGCAGACCCTCGAGGTCGTGAAGGAGTTCCAGTCGCGCCGCGCGGTTCCGGCGTACGTCGGCGACATGTTGCGCGCCATGGCCCGTGACACGCACCCGATGACGATGTTCTCGGCGGCGATCCTCTCGATGCAGCGCGAATCGCTCTTCGTCAAGCGCTACAACGAGGGGATGAAGAAGGACGAGCACTGGGAGCCGACGTACGAGGATTCGACCAACCTCCTCGCCAAGCTGCCCTCGGTCGCGGCCATGATCTACCGCCTGAAGTACAAGGATGACAAGCAGATCCCGGCGGACCCGAAGCTCGACTTCGGTGGCAACTTCGCTCACCAGATGGGCGTCCCAAAGCCGTACGACGACGTGGCGCGGATGTACTTCATCCTGCACTCCGACCACGAGTCGGGGAACGTCTCGGCGCACACGACCCACCTCGTCGCCTCGGCGCTCTCCGATGTCTACTACGCGCTCTCGGCGGGGATCAACGGCCTCGCCGGCCCGCTCCACGGCCTCGCCAACCAGGAGGTGCTGCGCTGGATCATGAAGTTCCAGGAGAAGCTGGGCGGCAAGGAGCCGACCGAGGAGAACGTCAAGCAGGCGCTGTGGGACACGCTCAAGGCCGGCCAGGTGATCCCCGGGTACGGGCACGCGGTGCTGCGCAAGACCGACCCGCGCTACGTCGCGCAGATGGAGTTCTGCCAGAAGAACCTGCCGAACGACCCGCTCTTCAAGCTCGTCAACATGATCTACAAGGTCGCACCGGGCGTGCTCACCGAGCACGGCAAGACCAAGAACCCGTGGCCCAACGTGGATGCCCAGTCGGGCGTGATCCAGTGGTACTACGGCCTCAAGGAGTGGGACTTCTACACCGTGTTGTTCGGGGTGGGCCGGGCGATCGGCGTGCTCGCCAACACCACGTGGGACCGTGCCCTCGGTTATGCCATCGAGCGGCCGAAGTCGGTCACCACCAAGATGCTCGAGGACGTCGCGTCACAGGCGATCAAGGCCGACGACCTCGGCGCCGATTGACGCTTGATCCAGAGGCGAAAACCACCAGCGCCCGGGGCAACCCGGGCGCTTTTATTCCGTCCTCCACGCCTTCAAGCCTTCAAGCCTTCAGGCCTGCCTTTGTCACCGCCGCGCGGCCGGAGGCGAAGGCGACGCGGTTCAACTCGAGGAACTTCTTGGGTACGCGCTGAGCCAAACACTCCCACCACGTCTCCTCGGGCAGCGGCAGCAGCCTCGAGACGGCGCCCAGCAGCACAACGTTGGCGGCCTTGACGTTGCCGGCCTCCTGGGCGAGGCGCTCGCCGGGGACCATCACCAGCTCAGCATCGAGAGCGTCAAAGACCTTCGCCAGGTGCTCGTCGCCGGGGTAGACCGCAGTGCCGGAGGAGACCGTGACCGGCACGATCGCCATGTCGTTGACCACGGCCGTGCCGCCGTGCCGCAGGAACTCGGCGAAGCGCAACGCCTCGACCTTCTCGAACGACAGCAGGATGTCCGCCTCGCCCAGACCGACCAGCGGGGAGAACACCTGCTCGGGGTGCCAGCGTACGTGCGAGGCCACGCTCCCGCCCCGCTGCGCCATGCCGTGCACCTCGGACTTCTTGACGTCGAACCCTGCGGCCAGCCCCACTTCGGCGAGGATGTTGCTGGCGAGCAGGGTCCCCTGGCCGCCCACGCCCACTAGCACGAAGCTGTACGGAATATGACCGGCCATGGCTCAGCTCCCCCCGGTGACCGGCGTGGAGCAGCTGGCCGGCTGCTTCTCCTCCGCCATCCGGATCTGGTCGCGGGTGGGGATCGCGTCGTGGGGGCAGAGCTGCAAGCAGACTTCACAGCCTGTGCACTGGTCGGGGTCGATGAGCGCGAGCGGCTTGCGCGACTTCTCATCCAGCTCCTCGCTCTTGAGGATGGCCGGGCACCCGATGCGGAAGCAGATCCCGCACCCCGTGCACTTCTCTTCGATGACGTGAAGCGGCACCCACTGGCGGCGGATCTCGGGCAGCAGCGGGCACTCCCTGCGCGCCACCAGCACCGCGGGCTCCTGGTGCGACATCAGCTCCTTGTAGGCCTTCTCGAGGCCGTCCACGTCGTAGGCGTCGATCGTCGCCACGTGGTGGATGCCCAGCGCCCGCACCAGCGGCTCCAGCTCGATGATCTCGCTCGGCTGTTGTTGCAGCGTGAATCCCGTGCCCGGGTTCGGCTGGTGGCCGGTCATGGCCGTGGAGCGGTTGTCGAGGATGACCGTGAGGACGTTGGCCTTGTTGTAGGCGACGTTGGCGAGGGCGGAAAGTCCGGCGTGGTAGAAGGTCGAGTCGCCGATCACCGCCACCATCCGCTCGCCGATGCCGGCCTTGGCGGCCCCGTGGGCCACGCCGATCCCGGCGCCCATGCAGCCGCAGGTGTGGATCGCCGACAGCGGTGGCAGCAGGCCGAGCGTGTAGCAGCCTATGTCGCCGGTCACCGGGACCTTTTTCTTGGAGAGGAGTTGGAAGACGCCACGGTGCGGGCACCCGGCGCAAAGGACCGGCGGGCGGGCCGGCAGCTCGGGGCGGGGCAGCTCGGACAGCTCGACGGGCGGCTTGTCAACCGGCAGGCCGGCAGCCGCGGCGCTCTTGCGGACCACGGTAGGGTCGAGCTCGCCGCAGAGGGGGAAGATGGACTTGCCCTCGCAGGGGATTCCCAGCAGGCGCAGCTTCTCCTCGAGGACCGGGTCGAGCTCCTCCACCACGACCACCCGCTCCACCCCCGCGGCGAACGTTCGGATGAGCTGCTCGGGGAGCGGGTACACCATGCCGAGCTTGAGGACCGACGCGGTGGGGAGCACCTCGCGCGCGTACTGGTAGGCCACGCCGGCGGTCACCACCCCCACCTTGCGGTCGCGCCACTCGATTCGGTTGACGGGCGACTTCTCGGCCCAGGCGGCGATGTCGCGCACTCGCTGCTCGACCAGCGGGTGGCGGCGGCGCGCGTTGGCCGGGATCATCACGTACTTCGAAGGATCGCGAGGAAACTTTTCGCGCTTTGCCGCCCGCTCGGTGCGCTCGCCGAGCTCTACGGGGGTGGCCGAGTGGTTGGTGCGGGTCGTCGTGCGCAGCATCACCGGGGTATCGAAGAGCTCGGACAGGTCGAAGGCGGCAGCGACGAAATCCTTGCACTCCTGGGAGTCGGAGGGCTCCAAGCAGGGGACGCGGGCGAACTGGGCAAAGCGGCGGTTGTCCTGCTCGTTCTGCGAGGAGTGCATGGCGGGGTCGTCGGCCGAGACGATGACGAGACCCGCCTCGGCGCCCGTGAACGACGCGTAGAAGAAGGAGTCGGCGGCGACATTCAGGCCGACGTGCTTCATCGCTGCGAGGGCACGCCGGCCCGCATAGGCGGCGCCGATGGCCACATCGAGAGCGACCTTTTCGTTGGTGGACCACTCAGCATAGACGTGCGGGAACCGGGAGAGCTCCTCGAGGATTTCCGTCGAGGGTGTCCCGGGGTACGCGGCCGCTACGTGCACCCCGGCTTCCCACGCGCCCCGAGCGATGGCCTCGTTCCCCGAAAGTACTCGCTTCATCCGAGATCCTCCTTTTCGGGAGGCCGATCAGCGGCCCCCGCCAGGGATCTACCGGCCGACGACGCGACCCGCTCGGCGATTCTATAGCGTTCCGCCCGGCGGAGGAGGAGGGTGGAGCGTTCTCTCGGACGCCGGGCGGACGCGTGCATCTGTTCTCAGCAGAAAGAAGAACCCCCCGGCGGGGCGGTGGGGACCGAATGTCGGATGGCTTGGGGGGGAGATCCAACGGCGGTACCCTGTGGGGCGCCCCACCGGGGAAGGTCCTTTGTCAACGAGCGGTCTTCACCGGGTGCTCCCACCCCAAAAGTGAAGACCTTCACAAGATCAAACTAGCACCTAATCTTGCGCTTTGCAAGTGCAGAAGGGTGCACCGACCTGCGACCGGCTTCCGGTCGCCTTGTCCGGGGCCGGCCAGCGGCATACAATGCGAGACAAGGAGAAGGGCATGCCACGCACCTACGAAGGAATGCTCGACGCCAAGGGATTCCGTTTCGCCCTGGTGGTGAGCCGCTTTAACGAGCTGCTGACCGGGCGCCTGCTCGAGGGTGCTCTCGACTGCCTGGCGCGCCACGGTGCCCGCGACGAGGACATCATGGTGGTGAAAGTGCCCGGGTCCTGGGAGCTCCCGCTGGTGGCGCAGCGGCTCGCGGTCTCGGGCAAGATCGATGCGGTGATCGGCCTCGGCGTGCTGATCCGCGGGGCCACGCCCCACTTCGACTACATCGCCTCGGAGACGGCAAAGGGACTGGCCCAGGTCGCGCTCTCGAGTGGAATCCCGGTCTCGTTCGGCGTGCTCACCTGCGACTCCCTGGAGCAGGCGCTGGAGCGCTCGGGCTCCAAGGCCGGCAACAAGGGCTGGCAGGCGGCCCAGGCGGCGATCGAGATGGTGCAGCTCTACCGGCGCCTCGGGGAGTGAGCCGTGGGCGTGCGGCGCCGCGGACGGGAGCTGGCCCTGCAGATGCTCTACCAGCGTGAGATCGCAGGGACCGACGTTGAAGACATGTTCGTGTCCTTCGAGGAGCTCCAGCAA
>JALHTD010000058.1 GCA_022865555.1 Thermoanaerobaculaceae bacterium
CCCCAGGCGGATCACTTCGGGGGTGGGTTGAGGAACTCGTCCACCGCCCGGTTGAACATCCCGGGCTGGTCCACGAAGGTCATGTGGCCACTCTTCGGGAGGATGACCAGCTTCGAGCCGGGGATCCGCGCGTGCATGTCGCGGGCGATCGAAGGGTCGGTCTCGTCGTTGTCACCCACGGTGATCAGCGTCGGCACCTTGATCGTGCCGAGCCGGTCGGCGTACTCCACCGAGACGAGGTTGCCGTCTACGACGAACTCGCCGTGCGAGCCCCACATCTCGCGGTAGAGGTCCCACGACATGATGCCGTTGGCCACCGGGTCGTGGTTGGGGTCGGGTCGGTTCTGGTAGAGGTACGGGAAGTACCCCTCGCCCCAGGCCGCGATCATGTACTCGTCCGTGTAGCGGTTCTTCTCGTAGTCCCTGCCGTGGCCGTACAGGCCCTTTGCCTCCATCGCGTCGATGCGCGCGCGCAGCTCGGCCGGCATCTTCTCCTTCATCCGGACGAAGACCTCGTTCAGCGCCTTGGTGCTGTGGAACGTGCTGCACAGCACGACGTGCGAGAGGTTCCCCTGGTACTTGAATGCATACGCCTGGGCGACCACGCCGCCGTAGGAGTGTCCCAGCAGGTTGATCTTGCCGAGGCCCAGGGCCTTCCTGACCGCCTCCACGTCCTCGGCCATTGCCTCGACCGTGTACTTCGAGGCGTCCTCCACCTTCTCCGACTTGCCGGAGCCGCGCTCGTCGATGAACACGAGCCGGTTGTGCCTGGCGAGCGGCAGCAGGTACGGCAGGAAGTAGTCGTGCGAGGCGCCCGGACCACCGTGCAGGATGACCAGCGGCGCGCCGCGCCCGAACGAGACCGTGTAGATCAGCACCCCACCCGCATCCACGTACCTCTCCTGCATGTCGTAGACCCCGGCAGGTGCCGGTGTGCCCTCGGCCGCCAGTGCGCTCCCGCCGACCACCACGGCCAGCAGCACCGAAGCCACGCATGTGGCAACGCGAAACGTACTCATACAGGTCCTCCCTTCTCCAGCTCCTTCGCCGTCTCGCAAATCGTCTCCCAGGCCCGCTTCACGTGCCGCTCCTCGGTGTTGGTCTGACCCACGCACAGCCTCAGGGTGAAGCGGTCGTTCAGCGTGGTGTGGGTCAGGTAGAGGCTGCCGCTCGCGTTGAGGCGTTCCAGCAGCGAGCTGCTCAGCCCGTCCCCTCGCACGTGCCGAAAGCACACCAGGTTGAGCGGCGGACGGACGGAAAGCACGAAGCTCGACGACTCCTCCACCCAGCGGGCAAAGTCCTGCGCGAGAGCGACGTGGCGCCGGACGTGGTGCTGGAGGCCCGCGACACCGTAGGAGCGGATCACGAACCAGAGCTTCAATGAGCGAAACCTCCTGCCGAGCTGGATGTGCCAGTCCCGGTAGTCGATGACGGCCCCGGACTCGGTGGCCTTGTTCTTGAGGTAGTCGGGAAGGATGGAGAGAGTCCTGATGAGCGCCGCTCGATCAGCCACGTAGAAGCAATCGCAGTCGAAGTTGGTGAACATCCACTTGTGCGGGTTGACGCAGAAGCTGTCCGCGAGCTCCACTCCGTTCAGGATCTGCCGGAACTCGGGACAGATCGCGGCCGTGCCGGACATCGCCGCGTCCACGTGCAGCCAGAGCCCCTTCTCCCTGCAGACCCTCCCGATCTCCGGAAGCGGGTCGATGGCGTTGGAGGAAGTGGTCCCCACCGTCGCGCACACGAAGCACGGCAGCAAGCCCGCAGCCCTGTCCTCCTCGATCCGCCTCGCAAGGGCGTCGGGGCGCATGGCAAAGGTCTCGTCCACCTCCACGAGGCGCAGGTTGGCACGTCCGAGGCCGGCAATCTTGACCGCCTTCTCGATCGAGGAGTGGGCCTGGGTGGAGGTGTACGCGACGAGGCGGCCGTCGCAGCCCCGCTCGTTGCTCGCGTACCCCGTGGCGCGTTCCCTGGCAGCGAGGAGGGCGCACAGTGACGCGCTCGACGCGGTGTCCTGAATGACCCCGCCGCCGTTCCCACACGACTTGAACCTGGCGGGCAGGCCGAGCATGTCCGCCAGCCAGTCAAGGACGTGCGTCTCGAGCTCGGTGCAAGCCGGGCTGGTGGCCCAGAGCATTCCCTGCACGCCCAAACCTGCCGAGAGAAGCTCCCCCAGTACCGCGGGGCCGGAGGCGTTGGCCGGGAAGAACGCGAAGAAGTTCGGTGACTGCCAGTGGGTCACACCGGGCAGGATCACCGTCTCCACGTCGTGGAGGATGGCCTCGAAAGGCTCGCCCTGGGCCGGCGGCTGCGACGGCAAGCCTGCCCGGACCTTGCCCGGCCGGACCTGGGAGAGCACGGGAAGCGACTCGACGCGTTGCCAGTAGTCGGCGATCCAGTCCACAACCTCACGTCCGCGACGGCGGAACTCCTCGGGCGTCATGTGAAAGCTGCTCTGCTCGTTCATGCCTCCTCCGCTGCCCGCGCCGTGGCGGGTGCGGGCGGCGCGCTCACGCTACCACTGTTCCTCGGGGAATGGCCGACCGCAGAGCCCCGGTCCGACGCCGGTGTGCCGGAGCGGCTAGTCGCCGGCGGGGAGCGGCGCCGCGGACATGTCGAGCATCCGCTGGAGCGGCCTCAGGGCGGCCAGACGAAGCTCCTCGGGGAGCTCGAGGCGGGGCGCCCCGTCACGCAGGCAGGTGTAGAGGTTGGAGAGAGTGTTGCGGCGCATGTGGGGGCAGACGTTGCAGCCGCACTCACCCGAACTGCCAGGGACCGAGATGAACCGTTTGCCCGGGGCAAGCCTCTCCATCTGGTGGATGATCCCCGGCTCGGTCGCGATGAGGAACTCGCTCGCGGGGCTCTCCTGCACGAACCGCAGGATCGAGGAGGTCGAGCCGATGTGGTCGGCCAGGGTCAGGATGGTCTCCGGGCACTCCGGGTGGGCCGCCACGACCGCCTCCGGGTGCTCGACCTTGAGCTCGACGAGCGCCTTGTGCGAGAACTGCTCGTGCACGATGCAGGTCCCCGGCCAGAGCACCATGCTGCGCCCGGTCGTACGCACCAGCCAGGACCCGAGGTGGCGGTCGGGGGCGAAGAGAATCGTCTCCCCGCGCGGGATCTGCCGGATGATCTTCTCCGCGGACGAGGAGGTCACGATGATGTCCGAGAGGGCCTTTACGGCGGCCGAGCAGTTGATGTAGGTGACCGCGACCGCCCCGGGGTAAGCGGCACGCCAGCGCGCGAACGCTTCGGGCGGGCAGGACTCCTCGAGCGAGCAGCCGGCCTCGAGGTCCGGGATGAGGACCTCCGCCTCCGGGTTGAGGATCTTGGCGGTTTCCGCCATGAAGCGCACGCCGCAGAAGGCGATCGTCTTCGCCCTGGCGCGCTGGGCCGCACGCGCAAGCTCCAGCGAGTCCCCGACGAAGTCCGCCAGATCCTGGATCTCGGCGTCCTGGTAGTAGTGGGCCAGGAGCACTGCGTTCCGCTCGCGCTTCAGGCGCAAGATCTCCGCCACGAGCGTCTCGTGATCAGTCGGGATTTCCCGCGCCGTCACCGGAAGAGCAACCACCCTACCTCCGTGCAACCGTTCCGCGGCTCGGTCTGTTCCCAAGGCTGCGCGGCTAGCGGCGCGCAACCAGCTTCTCGATCGCCTGCGCGTCGCTGGGAAGAGAGGCGGAGAGGTTCTCTGCGCCCCCCTCGGTGATCAGGTAGTTGTCCTCGATGCGGATCCCGATCCCCTCCCCGGGCAGGTAGACCCCGGGCTCGATGGTCAGCACCATCCCCGGCGCGAGCGTCGGCGATTCGCCGCCGACGTCGTGAGCCTCGAGGCCCAGGAAGTGGCCGATCCCGTGGATGAAGAACTGCCCGAGTTTCTTCCCGCCGTCGCCCTGAAGACCGCTCCCCTCCAGCACCGCGAACGCCGCCTTGCGCGCCGCGGCGATCGTTGAACCCGGCCCGAGCGTGGCCACCGCCACCTCGTAGGCCGCGAAGACCGCGTCGTAGAGCTCACGCTGGCGGCGGGTAAACCTGCCGTTGACTGGAAACGTCCGTGTCAGGTCGCCACAGTAGTAGCCCCAGCGGGCCCCGATGTCCACCACCACGAGCTCGCCGTCCACCAGCAACCCGCGGTTGGCGTCGTAGTGGAGCACGCAACCGGCCTCGCCGGAGCCCACGATCGGGGGGAACGCCCACCCGTCCGCCCCGCAGGCCCGCAGCGCCGCGAACGCCGCTCCGTCCACCTCGGCCTCACGGGTACCCGGGCGCACGCACGTTGCCGCCGCACCCATCGCCGCGATCGTGGCCACGATCGCCCTTCGCATCAGCTCGATCTCGCCGGGCCCCTTCCGCAGACGCATCTCGGCCAGGACCGGCGAGAGGTCGCGGACGGTGAAGCTGGGCAAACGATCGCGCAGGGTCTGCACGATGCGCTGCTCCGGTGAGGGCTCTCCCAACGTCCCGGACGGGAGTGGGACCCAGAGCGTTCCGCCCTCTCGCACGCCGTCCGCCACGCGGTCGATGAGGGACGGGACAGGCCGGCGCCGGGCGTCCACCACGACCTCGCTGTAGTCACGGTCAAGGACCGCCTCGAACCCGAGCTCCTTTGCGGCTTCCTCGCCAGGGCCATACTTCGGGCCGGTCCACGCCTCGAGGTTCGGCTTTCTCGCCGGCAGCAGCAGCGTCTCGTGCTCCTTCTCCAGCAGCAGGGCGGCCCCGGGCAGCTCGACACCGGTCAGGTACAGGAAGGACGGGTCCTGCCTGAAGGTGCCCACATCGCCGTAGCCGCGCACGTCGGTCGCGCCGAGCAGCAGCGCTACGCCGCCCTGATCCAGGTTTCCCTGGAGCTTCTTCCTGCGCGCCCGGTACGTCTCAGGCGCCTCGACCTCGGCGGCGTACTGCCCACCGCGAAAGACGCGCTCCTCGATCATCCTTCCCCTCCCACCACCTCCTGCAGGAGCGCTTCGAGTGTGTCGGGCTCGACCTCACCCTCGGTCACGATCTCTCCGTTCACCTCGAGCAGCGGAACGCGCTCCCCGAAGCTCTTCCGCAGGCGTGGTGAGCCGGCCACGTCAACCACCCGCGCCGAGACGCCATGCTTCCTGACGTAGGCCTCGACGACGCCCCGGAACTCGCTGCACGGGGCTGAGTCGCCCCGGATGTAGATCACGACCGTGGGGCCCTCTCCCTGGTAGAACGTGCTCGCCCGATAGGCCCGGATGGCATGCTTCAGCACCACCCGCAGCGCCGCCGCGACCGGAACCGCCACGATGATCCCCGGGACGCCGAACAGCTCCCCGCCGATAAGCAGGGAGACCAGCACCCAGACCGGGTGAAGGCCGACGCTCCTGCCGAGCAGGCTGGGTGTGAGCAGCCACCCCTCGACGCTCTGGGCCAGGACGAACACCGCCAGCACTCCCATCGGGTGCAGGAGGTCCTGGTACTCGAAGAAAGACAGGAAGAACGAGCTGGCCACGCCCACGATGAGGCCAAGATACGGAACCAGCGACAGCAGGCCCGCCAGTGGGCCAATGACCAGCGCCAGCGGCGACCGGACCAGCAGCAGGCCCCCCGTGTACATCACGCCGAGAGCGAGAGAGACCAGGAGCTGGCCACGCACGAACGAGCTGAGCACGCTGTGGACATCGCCCGCCACCAGGTCCACCGTCGGCAGCACCGGCCTGGGCACCAGGCGCCGCAGCGACGCGAGGAAGCGGTTGAAGTCCACCGTGAGGTAGGCCGCTATGACGGGGATCAGCACCAGGTTCAGGAGTGCGCCGGCGACGCTCAGAAAGGACCCGAGCACACCGCCGAGACGGCTCACCAACCGGTCCGCCATGCTCGGCAGGGTCGTCTGGGCCCACGCGTTGATACGCCCCTCAAGCAGCGCATACGCCTGGGGGAAGCGAGCCTTCACGTTGGCGAGGAGCGGCGTGATCCGCTCCTGTGTGACCTCCTGCCAGGAGGGCAGCTTGTCGCTGATGACCATCAGTTCGTTGATGAGCGCCGGCACGAACACGAAGAAGATCAGCACCAGCACTCCTGCAAACAGCAGCAGGATCGTGAGGAAGCCCAGGATGCGCGGCAGCCTGTAGCGCTCGAACAGGGAGGCGAGCGGGTGGGTGAGGTATGCCAGCAGGAAGCCGGCGAGCAGCGGGAAGAGCGCGCTCGACCACGCGAAAAGCACGCCGGCAATGAGCACGGCGGCACTCACCACGACCAGCATGCGCCAGAGGCTTGGAGACCTAACGGTGCTGGCCATCGTGGATCGCCTCCAGTTGCTTGGCCCAACGCCGAATGTAGTCAACGCCAGAAATCACGGTAAACGACAGCGCCACGTAGAAGCAGGTCAGAAGAACCATCTCGGGCAGGGGCGTGACGTTTGCGATCAGCACCAGGGCGACCGTTACGACGTGAAAGAACGTCGTGACCTTTCCCCAGAGCGAAGGTGGGAACTCCTGAATACCGGCACCCAGGTAGAGGAGCAGGGCGACCAGGACAATCAGGAGGTCACGGGAGAGAGCCATCACCGTCAGCCAGAGCGGAATCGTCACGGACCCGGGCATGGGCAGCGTGAGAACAACGTAGGCAGTCACCAGCAGCAGCTTGTCCGCGATGGGGTCCAGGTAAGTTCCCAGACGCGAGCGCATGCCCAGCAGGCGGGCCACGAGCCCGTCGAGGGCGTCCGAGATCCCGGCCGCGATGAAGATGCCCAGCGCCAGCCCGCGGTCCCCCGAGACGATTGCGAGCACGAAGAACGGGGTCAGGGCCAGCCGAAGCAGCGTGATTCCATTGGGGATCGTGAACGGCCGCAGCGCCGCCCGCACCTCCTGTGCCGCGCGCCTGGCCACGCTCCCGTGCCGCGGCACCGTGCGCTCGGGGGCTGCATCCGGGCCGGGGACGGCTTGGGGCTCGGTCGGCTGGTTCTCGCCCCGGTCCTCCCCGCTCACCCTTCCTCCCCGGACAGAACCGACTCCCGCAGGTAGCTCATCTTCCCTTCGTTCACCACCAACCCACGCTGCTCCAAGTCGTTGATCAGGCGTGTCACGGTCTCCCGCGACGTGCCTATCGTGTTCGCGATGTCCTGATGTGTGGGGCGGCGGACGGCCACCCAGCCGTTGCCGAGGATCTGACCGTGCTGCCGGGCGAGGTCGATAAAGTACCGCGCCAGCCTGCCCACCACGTCGAGCGTCGCCAGCGACTCCATCTGCGCGTTGGAGCGCCGCAGTCGCAGCGAGAGCTCGCGCATCAGCTTGCGCGCGATCGCCGGGTGCTGCTCGATCAGCCGCTCGAACTCGTCCCTCCGGATCCGGTACGCGACCGTGGGCAGCTGGGCGATCACGCTGGCGGAGCGCGGCTCGTTGTCCAGCAGCGCCATCTCCCCGAAGAACTGCTCGGGTCCCAGCGTGGCCAGGATGAGCTCCTTCCCGCCGGACGAGGACACGCACACCTTGACCCGGCCGCTCGCGAGCACGTAGAGGCCGTCGGCCGGTTCGTTCGCGGCGAAGATGACCTCGTCCCGGACGAACTCTCGCCGCTCCGCCGCCCGAGAGAGCATTTCCAGCTCTGCGGGCTCAAGCTCGGCGAACAGCGATACGCGCCCGAGCAAATCCGTCAGCGCTGCGCACATGGATCACCTCCCCCGCCAGTCATCAGGCGGACCAGCGCGGCCGCGGACTCGCCGTCCACGACCTCGGGCAGCTTCAGGCACCCGTCGTTCCCATCGCTGCACCAGCGCGGGGCGGGCTTCCCGAGCACCTTCCCCAGCCGCTCGAGCGTGGCCGCGAGCTCCGGCGGCGAAACCGTTCGCTCGGGGTTGAAGCGGTGGGCTATCGGGTCGCCCGGCATCACCCCGGTGCGCGCCACCGTGACCACCTCCCGCGATTCCTGCAGCCGGACGACGTCCTCGAACACCGGAACCGAGCCGCTGGTCCGGGTCCCGAGCCCCGGCGCCTCCCATGCCACAATGGCGGCCAGTCCCTTGCGCTGCAGCGGCTTGGAGGCGAGGGCCTCGGTGAGATAGGGAGGTGCGTTGATGAGCCGGAGGTGCCGGCGTGCGGACGCCAGCAGCTCGCAGCGCCGCGGGTTTTCTGCGGGCAGCCGGCTGTAGAGGTCGAGGGCCAGATCCCACTGCCCAAGCGCTTCCGCGACGGAGCCCTTCAGCTCCAGCCCTTCAGGCGTGTCGGGGATACCCGGGACCAGCTCGGCCGCAGCCCGCGTGTCATGAAGTGCCAGCAGGGCGCGCACCGCCAGGATGCGCGCGCTCGCCGTCCCCGGGTTCACCTCGAGTGCCTCGCGGGCACGTGCCAGGGCTCCGGTGGCATCCCCGCCCTGCAGCAGGGCGTTCCCCTCGGCGAGCAGGGTCGTGGTGAGCGCCCCCTCGACCTCCGTTGCAACCGCGCCCCAGCCCTCCTCGGGCTGCAGCTCGGCGGCGCGCCGCGCCGCGGTGAGCGCGCCGCGCAGGTCGCCCTCCCGCCGCGCGGCCACCGCGGCGAACCCCCATGCGGAGCCGTAGCTCGGTACACCGGCGGCAAGCTGGAGAGCCTGGCCCCCCACGCTCTCGCCTCGCAGGAACCGCACCTCGAGGGACGCGAGCGCCCAGACCGGGTGTCCGGGGGGCAGCTGGCGTAGCTTGCTCTCACTGGCCTCGAAGTTGCCGCCCTCTGCAGCCGCGACGGCGGCCCGGGCGGCCTCGACCTGCGCGGTCATGAGCGGCGCCCCGGCGACGGGAGGCGCCAGCGGGTCGGGCACCCGCGCGATCCGCGTGGGTGCCGCCGTCCGGCAGGCGGCCAGCACTACGGCAAGCGCGAGCGCGACGCTACTCGCCGCCCTGCCCAAGCTGCTCCCCGTCCCCTCGCGCTATGCAAACCGTCACCACGGCGTGCTTGTAGACGAGGTGCTCCAGGCCGTGGCTCTCCACGATCAGCGCGTAGCGGTCGAACCGCTTGAGAACTCCGGTGATGCGCTTGCCGGTTAGCAGGTAGACGTGGATCGGCCGGCCGTCCCTCCGCAAGGCGTAGAAGAAGCTGTCCTGAACGTTGACGCTGACCTTAGCCCGCTCCTGTCCCTGTTCCACCTCGCGCCTCCACTCGTGCAGTGGCCTCCGCGAGAAGCTCTACCCCAGCCCCCGCCAACCACTCCACCTCGGTCTCGCCCCTCAACCAGGTCATCTGCCGCTTGGCCAGCTGCCGCGTCGCGGCTTTTGCCCGTTCTTCCGCCTCCTGGATGGTCAGTGTCCCCGCCAGGACCTGGCACGACTCCCGATACCCGATCGCCTTGACGGCGTGCGCCCGCGGCGAAAGCCCGTTTGCAAGCAGTACCTCCACCTCCCGCAAGAGGCCTGCGGCAAACATACTTTCCACCCGCCGCCCAATCCTAGCATGGACCTCGGCTCGAGGCAGGTTGAGACCCAACATCAGGAAGCGGTGGCGTGCCACGCCTCGCGGATGCTCACGCCAGAGCGTGGTCATCGGCCTGCCCGCCACGAGGCACACCTCGAGCGCCCGCAGCGTACGCTGGCGGTCGGTGCCGGCTATGCGCCCCGCCGCCTCCGGGTCGAGCGCGCCCAGCTTCGCCCTCACCGCCGCCGGGTCGGCCGCCCACTCGGCCTCGAGCAGCTGTCGAAGCCTAGGGTCCTTGGGAGGCTCGGGGAAAAGCCCGTACAGCAGGGCCCGAACGTAGAAGTGCGTTCCCCCCACGACAACCGGCAGCCGCCCCCTTGCACGGATGTCGGCGATGGCAGCGTCCGCATCGCGGACAAACATCCCCGCGGAGTACCGCTCTCGGGGGTCGGCCACGTCGATCAGGTGGTGAGGGACGCGCGAGCGCGTCGCGGCGTCCGGCTTCGCGGTCCCGATGTCCAGCCCACGGTAGACGGCGAACGCGTCGGCCGAAACGACCTCGCCCGCGAGCCGCTCGGCCAGCGCTGCTCCCAGCTCGGTCTTGCCGGAGGCCGTCGGGCCCACGATCACGACCAGCTCACTCACCGGGTTCGCCCCCTCTCGCGCGAGACGCGCACTTCGGCGGCGCCGCCGAGGACGAAGGGGCCGTCGTCGTCCCACCCGAGCGACGCCGCGCCCGTGCCCTGCCCGACCATCACTGCGGGGAGCTCACGAGCGCGTAGCGCCACCGACGGGTCGGGGTACGCGAAGCGGGGCCGCGTCCCGGTCGCGGCGAGCGTCACGACCGGCCTTACCGCTGCGAGAAACTCGGGTGTGGAGGAGGTGCGTGAGCCGTGATGCGGGAGCTGAAGCACCTCCGCCCTCAGGGACTCCCCGCCGGCGAGCACGGACGACTCGCCGGCGGCCTCGAGGTCCCCGGCGATCAGCAGCCCGGCACCGCCAACGTGGAGCCGGGCCACCAGGCTGGCGTCGTTGTCGATGCCCTCCATCACTGAGGGCGGCCACAGAACGTCGCACTCGATCGTGCCGACGGTCAGGCGCTGACCCAGTGAGAGCGGGACCTCCTCGACGCCTGCGAGGCGTGCGGCGCGCCGAAGCGCCACTATCTCCGCCCGCCCCCCAAGCGCCAGTGGGTAGCACAGGCGCCGGACGCGCAGGCGTTCCAAAAGCATGGCGGCGCCTCCCGTGTGGTCGGCGTCCGGGTGCGTCAGCACCAGAGCGTCCAGGCGGCGAACCCGAGCCCGGGCAAGCTCCCGCCACGCATCGGTTGGCGAGCGGCCGGCGTCAACCAGCACGTTGGTCTGCCCGCTCTCCACCAGGATCGCCATGCCCTCTCGAACGCCGAGCATCTGGACGGTGTGTGACCAACGGGCCGGCGGAGCCGGAAGGATCATCCAGACCAGCGTTCCGGCCACGAGGAGCAGCGCGGCAGGCACGGCAAACCGGACGCGCGTGAGGGCGGCCAGGCCGAGGCCCCCGAGCAGCGCCGCGAGGGCAGCGGGAAATGGCGGGAACGGCCAGCTCAGCACGCCTCCGACCGCGGAGGCGCCGCCGAGAAGCCACTGGCCGCCGGCCACCCCGAGCAGCACGACCCCGCCCAGCGTGGACGACAGCGGTGCCACCGCCAGGGCCAGGAGGCTGAACCCAACCAGGACCAGCTCCAAAGGGGCTGCAAGCAGGTTCGCGACTACCCCGAGAGGCGGCACGACCGCGAAGTACTCCCCGACCAGCGGGCTCGACGCCGCCTGGGCGACCAGGGCCACCGCGAGCGCCTGGGCGGCCCGCTGCGGCAGGATACGGAGCAAGCTTGCCGCCGGCGTCATCCACCGCACCAGGGCCAGCGTGACGAACGCCGAGAGCTGGAAGCCGGGCTGCAGGAGCACCGCGGGCTCGAGAGCCACCAGCCCCGCCACGATCGCCCACACGGTGGGAAGCGGCTCGAGGGGTCGGCCGAACTGGCGTGCGAGAAGGTAGGCGATCCCGGCGCTCGCGGCCCGCAGAACCGGAGCGTTCCCGCCCGCCAGAAGGGAGAACGCGACCAGGGCCGCAATCACGAGCCAGCGTCGCACGGAGGGACGGACGCCGACCAGGTTGAGCGCCCCCCAGACCAACACCGCGACCAGCCCCACGTGCAGCCCGGAAACCGAGAGCAGGTGGACGAGCCCGGAGCGGCGCATGCTGGCCACCTCTCCAGCCCGCAGGCCTTCCCGCCGCTCGAGCACCAGAGCGGCCGCCAGGCCCGCCGCGTGAAGCCTCGTCGGGTCCACGCCGGCGCTGGCCTGCAGAGCCCGCACGCCCCCCTCTCGGAGGCGGTCCACTGCGGATCCCCCCGGCTGCCGACGGAGCAGCAGCAGGGTCTTTACCCGCAGGTAACCGGCTTTCAGCGGCAGGCGCGGATCGCCGATCAGCTCGCCGCTCCCCTCCCAGCGCGTGCCCGGGGACGGAAGCTGCGCGAGCCCAACCGGGGCAGTGACGTAGAGGTCCAGCTCCCGCGGGTGGGGCTGGGACCTGCCTGCCCGCTCGAGCGCCAGCACCCGCACGCGCGTTCCCCACCCGCGAGCTCCGGTCACCCAGCCGTCCCGCACCGAGACGATGAAACGCACGGGCACGGGGCTTCCCGCCGGGCCCGTGGGCGACCGCGGGGCGAAGGCGCACGCCGCGAGCCCGACGAGCACCCCGCACGCCGCCCACCACCCGAGCCGCTGCCCGTGCCCACGCAGTCCACGCCAGGCGGCCAGGAGCGCGAGCAGAACCAGGGGGAAGCGAAAACGGGCCTCGGGCGGGAGCAGGTTGCCCAACAGCGCCGCCGCCACGACGGCGACGGCCAGGGTCACCAGGCGTGAGCCCGGAAGCTCACCCGCCGGCACGCCGGAAGTCCGCGAGGATCTCCACATGGTGCGAGCCGGCGAAAAGGTCCCACAGCTCCAGCGAGGCCAGCTTGTAGCCGAAAGCCAGCAGTTGGGCCGCGTCCCGTCCGAAGTGGGCGGCGTCGCAGGAGAGAAGCACGATGCCCTCGGGCAGCCAGCGCACCAGCCCCGCAGTCGCCGCGGCCGAGAGGCCGATCCGCGGCGGGTCGACAATCGCGAGGGTACCCTGGCCCGTGCCCGGGTCCTCCAGGTAGCCCTCCGCGGAGAGGGCCAGTACCAGGGCTCCCGGGAGGTTCATTGCGGCCGCCTCCGCGGCAACCCGGCTGCCTTCGATCACCGTTATCGCCGCCGCGCCGGCGTGTTTGGCGGCTGCGGCGAAGAAGCCCACCCCGGCGTAAAGGTCCACCACGCGGCCGTGCCCGTGGGCCCGCACAAGCTCGGACACCCGAGTGAAGAGGCGCGGCACCAGGTGGCGGTTGGCCTGGAAGAAGCTCCCGACCGGAACCCTGAGGGGGACGGGAAGGTCCATCGTGACGCCGGTGGCGCCCCACCCGCCGGAGAGAAGCGTACCCCCTTCGCCCATCGGGTGCCAGCCGGCGAGACCACGCACCGAAACCTCGGGAGGCGTCCCTGGGCCGCGCCAGCCGGCCACGGCGGCGCTAGGACCCAGGTTTTCCAGCCACTCCACGTCGCCGTCCGGGAGCCCGGCGGTGGCGAGGGCGCGCGACAGCCTGGGCAGCCCGTCCAGGAGCAGGCGCGAGATCACGCGGCACGGGGAGATGTCTGCGGTCCGGTGCGAGCGGGGACCGCGAAACCCCAGAGTCTGCGTCCCCGCGTCCCAGTGGAGCCGCGCCCGAAGACGCCACCCCATTTCGGATACCGCGACCGGCGCCTTCCTGACCGCATCCGCAAGCTCCGGAGGGGCGTGCCGGAGGGCACCACAGGCGACCTCGCGCAAGGCGTCCGCGATGACCTCCCGACGCACGTGGGCGAGGTCGCAGCCCCCGCAGGCCCCGGCTACCGGGCAGGGGTCCGGCTCTCGCCACGGGCTCGCCTTGAGCACGGCCGTAACGCGTGCCTCCCCGACCTCCGCCCGCTCGCGCTCCACCTCCGCCTCGACCACCTCCCCCGGCAGCGCGCCCGCAACGAACCACACCTTGCGCCCCACCCGCGCGACCCCGCGGCCACCCCCGCCCAGGGACTTGATCTCAATGCGCACTGGGTGTCAGCTCCAGGCGCGGCAGCCCGATGAGGCGCCGCAGTGCCTTGACCAGCAGGGCACGCCGGGTGCGGTCACGCACGTCGTTTGCGAGTTCAAGGCCTGCAAGCTCGCGTTCGGCCTCGGAGGCGAGCGCCTTCCGCCGGTCGGCCGGCAATGCGCCGAGCAGCGCGTCGAGGGAAGTGAACTCCAGGTCCGCGAGCGTCTCGTCCAAGGCCGCCGGCCCGCTGTCCTTCGGCAGCGTGGCGACGGCTCGCTCCAGGTCGCGCAGCACCGCCGCCACCTGGGCAACCTCCTGCCACGCGGCGGCGGTTTGCGCCACGGCCCCGGCCAGGGAGCGCAGGGCCCCCGCGACGTCGAAGGCCGCATGGCCTTGCGCGGCCCCGACCC
>JALHTD010000059.1 GCA_022865555.1 Thermoanaerobaculaceae bacterium
CGGTCGTCATGCTTCTGGCCATCGCCCTCACGTTCCGGGCGATCCCGGGCCTGAGGGCTCGCGGCTGGCGTCTGGCGCTCGTGAGCTGCCTGGCAACCGGCGGATGGATCGCCACGGGTTGGGTGGTCACACGGGTCCAGAGCTCGCTGTGGCAGGGCCAAGCCCTCTACGGGGCGCTCGGCAGCTTCGTGCTCTTCCTGCTCTGGTCGTACGCGAACGCGTGGGTCCTGCTGGTCTGCGGGCAGCTACCGGCAGTGTTGCCGCGCCCGGGGAACAGTCGCGGCGCACCCGGTTGACGTTTCACGAGAGCACGGGCTGCCGCACCTCGCCGGCGGCCAACAACCACTGGGCGCTACGGATTGGACCGCGGAACGAACGCCACCCAGTTGGGCGTCTGGGCGACGATCTCGGCCCTTTCCCTGAGGTTCGCATCCAGGCGCTGCCATGCGCGTCGCTCCACGAACAGGAGGTCGTTCGAGCCGGGCCGGAGCCTGTCGGCCAGCAGGGCCTTGCCGGCGTCCGGGTGGTGCTCGATCTCCCTGCCCAGGTAGAGGTGCGAGTAGAACTCGGCCGAGTGCTCCTCGCCGAGGGGGAAGACGAGCGGCTTACCGTCGAGACGCTGGTCCTGTGCCACCCGTGCCAGGATCGTCTTGGCCGAGCGGCTGTCGTCGAGGTCGGCGCGGGCGACCGCCACCGTGAGGAACACGAGCGCCGCAACCCCCACCGCCTGCACGCCCACGAGCGTCTGGACACCGCGGGTCGGCCACACGAGGATGGCCGACAGCAAGACCAACCCGAGCACGACGGCCAGGGCTGCCAGCGCCGGGGCGCCGCGCCGGGCGGCGTAGACGGCGAGCCCGCCAGACGCAAGCGCCGAGACGATGACCTGCCAGCGAAGCAAGACGGAGAACCGCGGCCGGGAGCCGCCCTCACCCTTCGCAGCCAGCGCCACGCCCGCCAGCACCGCCAGGCCGGCAAAGCCGGGCAGCAGGTACGTGGCCAGCAGCTGTCGGGCGAAGGTGAAGAACACCGGGGGCACGAGGGCCCAGATCAGCACGTAGTCGAGCCAGGGGTCGGCCGCCGCGTCTCGGCGCCGGCGGACTCGCGCGGCCGCGGCCCGCACGAGCACGATCGTCCATGGCAGAGCGCCCGCCAGCAGCATCAGCCAGACGGCTCCGAAGGGCCTGGAGTGACCGCTGCCGTAGAGGTCGCCGTAGTCGTGCGAGATGTAGCGCAGGATGTGCTCGTTGATGAAGAAGTAGCGCAGGAAACCCGGGGCCGCCCGCTCAGCCAGCAGGTACCAGGGCAGGGTCCCGGCAAGGAACACCGCCATGCCTGAAACCCAGGGGTAGATCGCGAGCAGGTTCCACCGTCGGAAGATAGCGACCCACGCCAGCACCGAGAGCACGGCGAAGGCAACGGCGATCGGCCCCTTGATCAGCATGCCGAGGGCGAGAGCGGCGGCGAAGGCAATCCCCCACCAGCGCCTGGCACGTGCGTCCTGCGCGGCCGCGAAGCACGCGAAGGCCGCCATGGCGGCAGCGGAGGCAGCGGCAAGCGTTATGTCGAGGGTGACCGAGCCCGCGAGCCCGAAGAAGAGGAGCGAGCTGGCGAGGACGACGGTCGAGGCGGCCGCCGCCTCGCGGCCCCAGAACCGTCGCGCGAAGGCGAAGGTGATGCCGAGCATGGCCAGCCCCGCGAGGTAGCCGGGCAGGCGAGCGGTCCACTCGGAGACGCCGAGCAGGCGAAACGACGCGGCCGTCAGCCAGAACTGGAGGGGCGGCTTGCCCCAGAAGGGCACCAGGCGGCCGTGGAAATAGGCGCGAGGGGTGACCCAGTCGCCGGTCTCCGCCATGTGCATCGCGATGACTGCGTGGCGGCTCTCGGTGGTGTCGGAGACCGCCGGCCAGCCGAGCATGGCGAGCCGCAGCCCCATGACAACGAAGACAGCGACCACCAGCCACGCGGTGGTGCCGGCTCGATCGTTGCGCACCTCCGATGGCCCGGTTTCCTCGGTCATTCGCTCCCCGCGTCGGCCGCCATGATACTTGAGGCCTCCGTTCTTTCCGGGGTCGAACGCTGCGGCACGGGGCCGCCCTCGAGCCCGCGCGAGGCGGGTCGAAGCTTTGCCCGCGTGCACGACCGGGATCTAGAAGCGGGGACGTCCCCCGCCGGAGCCGCGGGACGACCTGTCTGAGCCGCGGTCTTCGCGGTCACCGCCGTAGCCGCCGCGTGACCCGCGGTAGCCGGAGGACCCACCATCGCGCGAGCGCGCCTCGTTGACGACGAGCTTGCGTCCGCCGAACTCCGTGCCGTTCACGCCGGCAATGGCCGCCTTGCCCTGCAGGGGGTCGTCGAACTCGACGAACCCGAACCCGCGGGAGCGACCTCTCCGGGGATCCACGATCACGATGGCGGTGCCGAGGGTGCCGAAGCTGGTGAAGAGCTCGCGGAGCTCCTCCTCCCTGGCGTCGAACGGAATGTTTCCGATGTAGAGCTTCATCTCGAGACTCCTTCATGCCGGCGTTCGGCGCCGGCCCTCTGTTGGCTATCCGAATTGGCGGCGGGCATGGCCCGCCCGTGCACTCTCATCTAGTCCTGCCTAACGGCTGGTTTTCCTGCCGAAGCTGCGTGGCCGGCTGGCGGGACGGCGCCCGGCCCCCGGTGCGGCGGGTTGCCGGTTCTGGCTCTTCGCCACGCCGCCCCATGCGGCGCCCGTGCGGGCTCGACGCTCGGCGTTGCTCTTCGAGCGTGCGCGCTCCTTGGACTTCTGGGTGCGGATGGCCGCGATGCGGTCGGCGATGGGGACCTCCAGGCGCCCGCTCGGCTGGACGGTGTAGTCGAACCCGGCAAGCTTGCGGCGCTCGATCCGGCGGCCCACCGCGTGCTCGATGGCCGAGATCGCCTGCTCGTCA
>JALHTD010000060.1 GCA_022865555.1 Thermoanaerobaculaceae bacterium
GTTGACGAGCCCCAAAGCCGTCCGGAAGGAGGCATTCTCGGTCAGTCCGGTGAACTGTGCATGGTCGAGCCCCTTGGTCTTCTGCGCCGGGTCTATGTAGTCGTACCACGGCAGGCCCGGGACCTGGGTGCCGAACGTGAGCGGTTTGCTGTTCGCATCCGTTCCAAGCGAGTAGGTACGCGCGTTCACTAGGACAAGCTTGGGGTTGCCGCCCGGAGGGGTCGTCTTCGTCAGCGTTCCCGCCTCGTACGCGAAGATCAGCAGGGCGCCCTTAACGCCGTCCCCCCACCCGAACTGGACCACGTCATCGAGGTAGACGGCCTGCCCCGGCTTGATGCCGGCGAGCTTCGTGTCGACCTTGCCGTACCCCTCTTCCGGCCGCCCACCCAGGGAGTTCTTGATGTCCTGGTACCAGAGAACGTTGGTGACGCCGCAGCATTTCAGCAGCACGATCTGGACGTCGACATCCACCGAGTCCACGTTCATGATCTCCAGGTTGGTGTGCCAGTTGGAACCGTAGAGACCGGGCGTGGAAGCGGCCGTCGGGATCACCACCATGTTGGCCACCCGGAACATCGCAAAGGCCCCGGAGCAGAGCAGCATGCCGAGCCCGAAAACGACGAGAGTCCGACCCCACCTCATGCACACCTCCGCGCAGAGTCTACACTTCTTCGTGGCCGGGACCCGGCAGGACGACACTGGCCACCAGCCCGCCTTCCCGCCTGTTCGCAAGTTCCAGGCGTCCGCGGTGTGCGGTGACGATCCGATCCGCGATGGCCAGGCCGAGACCCGTGCCGCCCTTCCTCCGCGTGTAAAACGCCTCCCGCACCCGGCGGAGCTCCCCCTCCGGGACCCCGGGACCCGTGTCGGCGACCTCCAGGACGACCGCATCGCCCTCCGCCTGGGCCCGCAGCCCGACCTGCCTCCTCGGGAGGCCGTCCATCGCCTGCACCGCGTTGAGGGCCAGGTTCACCAACACCTGGCCCAACTGGCCGCGGTCTCCGTGCACCCGCACCCCGGGACACTCCACTTTGAGCTCCACGCCGAAACGCTGGCACGTCGGGGTGAGGAGAGCCGAGACGTCGGAGAGCAGCTCTCCCCCGTCGAACTCCTCCATCGACGGTGCCGTGGGCCTGGCGTAGACGAGGAAGTCGTTCACGAGGCGCGACAGGCGCCCGACCTCACGCCGCGCCAGCTCCACCGTGTCCACCGGGGTGCGGCGGACGGCCAGGTCCTCCTCCAGAAGCTCCAGGTTGATGGAGAGCGCGTTCAGCGGGTTGCGGATCTCATGGGCCAGGTTGGCGGCCAGGCTGCCCAGCGCGGCCAGCTCCTCGTTCAGGCGCCGCGTCTCGTCGAGCTGCGCGTTGCGCTTCACGAGGTGCCAGATGAAGCCGACCGCCCCCAGGAGCACCGCGAGCGCGACGCCGCCCGCGAGCGCGGTGTGGAGCACGAGCTGCTTGCGGAGAATCGCGATCCGCGTCGCCATCGCGCTCTTGGAGAGCCCGACCACGACGGTGCCGATGTCCTCGAGCGGCACGCGAATCCGGTACGAGTTGGTGGTCTCGGTGACCTTCTCGGGGGAGACCGGGACGAGGAGTTCGACGTTTCCCTCCGGGAAGCCGCCCGTGTACCCCTCCGTCCGGGTGCTCGTCTGGTAGACGAGCTTGCCGCGGTCGTCGAAGACCTGCACCGACTCAACGACGTTCTGCCTTGCGAGGGCCGCGGAAAGCTGCGCGAGGGCCTCGCGCCGGGTCTCGATCACCTTGTAAAGGCTGCCGCTGCCCTTGAGCTGCCGGGCCAGCTCCTCGGCTTGCGCCTTGCCCGACAGCAGGGTGTCCTCGATGTACGAGCGCGAAAGCTGCTCGCTGAGGAGGTAGGCGAACGAGATGACGCTCGCCACCAGCAGGACGGCGAAGATCCCCGCCGCCACCAGGTACTGCCGCCGGAGCTTCCCGCCCTCTCCACGCACGTCGCGCATTTTACTCGCTTCCCGGTGGGCGGGCCTGGCTCGCGCCCCCCCGCCGGGCGATAATGAGGCGGGAGCCCGCATGACCGCCTCGTACCGCAGGGCCGTTGCGCTCGCCGCCGTGCTGCCGCTGCTCGTGGCGGTCGGCTGCCGCCGCGGAGGTGCGGGCAAGCCGGCGCCGCCCCCGGCCGCAGGACCGAGGCAGGGCGGACAGGTCATCGTCGCCACCATTGCCGACGTGACCACGTTCAACGACTACCAGTCCGCCGGCGAGGTCACCGAGAGCGAGATCATCGACCTGCTCTACCCGACCCTGATGGTCGAGCAGCCGGACTACCGGTTGCACCCCCCATCGTTCGCGCCGCGCCTCGCCACTTCCTGGGAGTTCTCCCGCGACACCCTGACACTCACCTTCCACCTGCGGCCGGACGCTCGTTGGTCCGACGGCGTGCCGATCACCGCCGAGGACGTGCGCTTCACCTTCAAGGCCCAGAAGGACCCGCGCGTCGGCTGGACCGACATGGAGCTCAAGGACTTCATCGAGGACGTCCAGGTCGTCGACCCGCTGACCGTGCGCTTCGTCTTCTCGCGTGCGTACCCCTACCAGCTGATGGACGCCAACGACGGCCATATCGTCCCCTCCCACGCCTTCGGCAAGATCCCCTTCGAGCGCTGGCGAACCGCGGATTTCGAGCCCGGCCTCGTCACCGGCGGGCCGTTCCGCCTGGCCGGCCACACCCCCCAGCAGACGATCATCCTGGAGCGTGACCCGTCATTCTGGGACAAACCCCGCCCCTACCTCGAACGCCTGGTGTTCCGGGTCCTGCCGGACCTCGGCAGCCAGCTGGGCCAGCTCCTCGCAGGCCAGGTCCAGATGGTTGCGGTCGTCCCACCGCAGGAGGCTGCCCGCATCGAGTCCAGCCCGGATCTCCGGCTGGTCGAGTTTCCCTCCCGAACTTACGGGCTCGTGCTCTGGAACAACCGCAACCCGCTGTTCGCGGACCGGCGCGTGCGCCGCGCCCTCTCCCTCGCCGTGAACCGGAAAACGCTCGTGGACACCGTGTTCCACGGCCACGCGAGGCTCTGCAACGGTCCCGTCCTCTCCTCGATGTGGGCGTACAAAGCCGACGTGCCGCAGCTCCCGTACGACCCCAAGCTGGCGGGCGAGCTGCTGGCCCAGGCCGGCTGGCGACAGGCCGGGGGCGACGGCACCCTGCGCCGCGGCGGCAAGACTTTCACTTTCGACCTCCTCTACCCCGCAGGGAACACCATGCGGCAGCAAGCGGCGCTGCTCATCCAGGCCGACCTGGCGCGCCTCGGCGTAAAGGTGCGCCCGGTGCAGGTGGAGTTCACCTCGTTGATCGCGCGCCTCGAGAGCGGCACCTTCGAGGGCGTCATCTGGGCGTGGACGGAGGCCACCAAGGTGGACCTCACCGCGCTGTGGGCCACGCCGGGCGAAACCGAAGGCTCGGACAACTACCTCGGGTACTCCAACCCGGAGCTGGACCGCCTGATCGCCGCCGCACGCGAGGAGACCGACCACACAAAGGCGAAGGCGCTCCTCGACCGGGCCCAGGAGCTGATCGTGGAGGATCAGCCCGTCACCTTCCTGTACGAGGCCGACCAGCTCGTGGGCGTGAGCCGTCACCTGCGCGGCGCCGACATCAACGCCGCGAGCGTCTACTTCAACGTTGCCGAGTGGTACTGGGACCCCAGATGATGCGGTGGGCGCTTCGGCGCGTCGGTGCGGGCGTGGTGCTGGTCTGGCTGGTCGCCACCGTGACCTTCGCGCTCGTGAGCCTGGCGCCCGGCGATGCCGCGAGCCGGCTCACAGACCCTCGCATCCCGCCGGCCGCCCGCGAGCGCTGGCGGCGGGACTTCGGCCTCGACCGTCCGCTGCCGGCGCGCTACGCGAGCTGGCTGGGCTCGGCGGTCACCGGCGACCTCGGCACCTCGTGGTACTACAAGCGGAAGGTCACCGCCGTCATCGCAGAGGTCCTGCCCAACACGCTGCTGCTCACCTCCCTGGGCCTCGCGCTCGAGCTGGCGGGCGGCATCGCGCTTGCCCTCGTGCAGCTGCGCCGGGCTCACGGAACCGGCGACCGGGTGATCACCCTCGCCACCCTCACCGCGTTCGCCCTTCCAACCTTCGGGGTCGCGCTGGCGTTGATCGGCCTCTTCTCGTACCGGCTGGGGCTCCTCCCCCCCTCGCACATGCTCTCGCTCGAGGGCGAGACTGCGCACGGGTGGGCGCGCTTCGCCGATCTCCTCAAGCACTTGGTGCTGCCCGTGACGGCCATCGGCGTCACCGGCGTGGGCGCAGTAACCCGGTACCTCCGCGGCTCCCTGCTCGACGAGCGCATGGAGCAGTACGTGCTGGCCGCCCGCGCCCGCGGATGCTCGCCCCGGCGCGCGCTCGTCGTGCACGCGCTCCCCAACGCCCTGCTGCCGCTCATCACGATGATGGGGATGTCGCTCCCCTTCCTGGTGTCCGGCTCGCTGATCGTCGAGGTCGTGTTCTCGTGGCCGGGGATGGGCCAGGTGATGTACGGCGCAGCCCTCGGCCGCGACCTCCCGCTGCTCCTGGGCGGCACGATCGTCGGCACGGTCGCGGTTGTGGTGGGGAACTTCCTCGCCGACGCCGCCTATGCGTTTGCCGACCCCA
>JALHTD010000061.1 GCA_022865555.1 Thermoanaerobaculaceae bacterium
AAGGAGGCCGCGTTCCGCGAGCGTCTCGGCGAGGGCTACACGGTGCGGCGCATGCCGTTCCGCGCGTGGTGGGTCGAGGACGTCGAGGGTGTGAAGGCAACCGACGTCGTGAGGTGGTTCTTCACGAGGCTGGCGTGGTCGCCGATCGGGGCCACGGACGTGATGGTCTTCGAGGCGACGAAGAAGTAGTCGCGCAGCGGTGCAGAAAGAGGTCCTCCGTGAGCGTTGAACTGTCGGTTGTGGTTCCCGTCTACAACGAGCAGGAGAGCGTCCCGGAGCTGCACCGTAGGCTCACGGCCGCCCTCACCGGCGTGGTCAGGTCGTTCGACGTCGTTTTCGTGGACGATGGGTCGCGCGACCGCTCCTGGGAGATCATTCGCGAGCTCGCCTCCCGTGACGCGTGGGTGAAAGGGCTGAGCGTCTCCCGGAACTTCGGGCACCAGATGGCGTTCACCGCAGGCCTCGACCACGCGGACGGCGAGGCTGTGGTGATCATGGATGCGGACCTCCAGGACCCGCCGGAGCTGCTCCCGGAGCTTGTGTCGCGCTGGCGGGAGGGGTACGACGTCGTGTACGCGGTGCGGGCTCGCCGGCACGGGGAGACAGCTTTCAAGCTTTTCACGTCGGCCGCCTTCTACCGCCTGCTGCGCCGCATCACCAGCGTGGACATCCCGGTGGACACCGGGGACTTCCGATTGATGAGCCGCAAGGCGGTGGAGGCTTTCCGTCGAATGCCCGAGCGCCACCGCTTCACGCGCGGGATGGTGGCCTGGCTCGGCTTCCGCCAGGTCGGCGTCCCGTACGTGCGGGCCGCCCGCCACGCGGGCGAGACGAACTACCCGCTGCGAAAGATGCTCCGCCTCGCGAGCGACGGCATTACGTCGTTCTCGTACATCCCTCTCCAGCTCGCCAGCTGGGTCGGGCTCGCGGTCTCGGGACTCGCCTTTCTCGGACTGGTCGCGTCGGTGGTCGTGAGGCTCTGCGGGGGCGGGATGCCGGCGTGGGCGATCGCGGCCGCGGCGCTTGCGCTCCTCGGCGGGATGCAGCTCGTGGCGGTCGGCCTGCTGGGGGAATACGTGGGGCGTGTGCTGGACGAGGCGAAGCGGCGCCCCCTCTACCTCCTGCGGGAGACCGTTGGCCTTGGGCGCTCCGACGAGCGCCCGCCCGCCGTCACCGTCTGAGCGCTGCGCCGACTTTGCGCCAGCCGGTGGTGCTACTCTCGCACCGTGCGCACGCTCGCCCTGGTCGGACCCTCGTGGCCGCTGCGGGGTGGAATCGCCCGCACGACCACCGCGCTGGCGGCGGCGCTCTCGGCGCGCGGGGCGCTGGCTGGCTTCTTCGTGCCGATACGACAGTACCCCGGCCTGCTTTACCCCGGTCGGCGGGACACTGACCCTCACGCCTGCCCGCGGCTCCCCGAGGCGCAACCCTGTTACCACGTGCTGGAGCCCTGGACGTGGGGGCGCCTCCGGAGGCGGCTGCGGGAGGCGCGACCCGATGCCCTGGTGCTGCCGTACTGGACGTCGGCATGGGCGCCGCTCTTCTGGTTCCTCGCACGCTCGTCCGAGGTCCCGGTCGTTGCGGTCGTCCACAACCCGACCGACCACGACGGGAGCTGGCGCGCACGGTTGATTTCGAAGATGACGCTGGGGCGATGCGGCGGCTTCCTCTGCCATGCGCGGCACGTGGCCGGGATCCTCGAGTCCCAGTTTCCCGGGACCGCGGTGGTCGTCCACCCCCTGCCGCCCGAGTCGCCGGGGCCGGAGGACCGCGAGGCGGCCCGTGCACGGCTCGGCCTCGCGCGCGACACGGTTGCCGTGCTGTGCTTCGGGCTGATACGCCCTTACAAGGGTGTGGACGTGCTCCTGGAGGCAGTCGTGCGCCTGCCTGTCGGTGCTCCCATCGTGTTGCTTCTGGCCGGTGAGCCCTGGGGCGAGCTGGCCGCGCGACTGCGAGCTCGGGTCGCCCGTGCCGACCTTGCGGGACGGGTGGTGGCGAGGCTCGAGTGGGTGCCGGAGGCGGAGGTGCCCACCTGGTTCGCCGCGGCGGATGCCGCGGTGCTCCCGTACCGCAACGCCACGGGCTCGGCGGTGGCGGCGCAGGCCCTGGGCTGGGGTCTGCCGCTGGTGGGCAGCGCGGTGGGCGGGATCGCGGAGGTGGTCGAGGAAGGGGTCAACGGCTTGCTCGTTCCGCCCGAGGACCCGGAGGCGCTGGCGGGGGCGCTGGCGAGGATCGCGGACGAGAACCTGCGCGCGCGGCTGGCAGAGGGTGCCCGTGCCGCCTCCCGGCGCTGGAACTGGTCTTCGTACGCCGAGGTGCTGGTGGATCTGACGGCGCGTATCGCGGCGAGATCCGCGGCCGGGTCACGCGATGGCTGAAAGAGTTCTGCTGGTCTCGTCGCGCTTCCCGTGGCCACCCGTCACCGGGGACCGCGGCCGCGTCGTCGCGTGGCTCGAGGCGCTCGCACCGCGCGCGAGCGTGACGCTCGTGGCACCGGACGGCCGGGTGCCGGCAGGGGTGCCGCCGTTTCGGTTCGTGACCGCCCACCGGTCTGCAGTGAGGCTCGCGGCCGCGGCATGGCGAACGGCGACGGCCGGTCTTCCGGTCACCGCGCTGCTCGCCGCGGGGTACGACTGGCCCGGCGCGCTGGTGCCGGCCGAGCGCGAATGGGGACCCTTCGATGTGGCGGTCGTGCTGTTGGCCCGCCTCGATCCCTGGGTTTTTCCCCACCTGCGAGCGAAGCGGCGCGT
>JALHTD010000062.1 GCA_022865555.1 Thermoanaerobaculaceae bacterium
GCGCGATCATCGCGGCGTTGTCAGTGGTCAGCGCGACCGGCGGCAGCAGCACCTCGACCCCACGCCGTTCCCCCCAGGCGGCCAGGCGTGCGCGCAACTCCCGGTTGCCCGCCACGCCCCCCGAGGCGGCAATCACCTCCGGGTTGTGCCTCGCCACCAGTTCCTCCAGGGGCGTCAGCAGCCAGCCCACGATCGTGCACTGGAAGGATGCCAGGAGATCGAGCACCGGCTGTGGTGGGTTGGCCGGATCGGGCAGCGGCAGAGGGCCGAGCCCCTGCGCGGTGCGGATCACCGTGGTTTTGAGGCCGGAGAACGAGTAGTCGAGGGCCCCGCCCGGGTCCTTGATGCGGGGCTCGGTGAACGCGAAACGCGCCGGGTCCCCGCGCTCGGCCAGCCTGTCCACCTCCGGTCCGCCGGGGTAGCCGAGGCCCAGAGCAGCGGCTACCTTGTCGAACACCTCCCCGGCGGCGTCGTCGCGCGTGCGGTTGAGGGGCCGCGCCTTTCCGCCGGCGAGCAGGAAGCACGACGAGTGGCCCCCGGAGACGACCAGCGTGAGGGCCGGGTCGGCGGTCTCCCGCGCCGCTGTGCCGTCCAGGTGCAGGAACGGAGACACCAGGTGTCCCTCGAGATGGTCCACCCCGACAATGGGTAATCCCCGTGCCCAGGCGTAGGCGGAGGCGAAGCACGTTCCCACCAGCAGCGACCCGATCAGACCGGGGCCCCTGGTTACCGCCACAAGCTCCACGCTCGCGAGGCCCACCTGACGCTCGGCCTCGGCCAAGAGGCGCGGCAGCGCCTCGAGGTGGTGCCGGGCCGCCAGCTCCGGGACCACACCGAGGTAGGGCGCGTGGGCGGCAGCTTGCGAGGAGATGATGTTGGCGAGCACGCGGCCGTCGCCATCCAGCACTGCCACCGCGCTCTCGTCGCACGAGGTCTCGATGCCCAGCGTTCTCACGTGGCGATGCTCCGCACCGTTTCCGGGGTGACCGGGCGTGCCACCCCGCGCTCACTGACGATGGCGGTCACCAGGTCCGCCGGGGTGACGTCAAACGCCGGGTTGTAGACCTCGACCCCCTCCGGAGCGGTTCGGTGGCGCCGGAGCGTGCGCACCTCGTCCGCGCTCCGCTGCTCGATGGGGATCGACGCACCTGTCGGACAGGCCATGTCGAACGTGGTGGTGGGCGCCGCGACCACCAGCGGGACGCGGTGCCGCGCCGCCGCCAGCGCCAGGGCGTACGTTCCCACCTTATTGGCCACCGAGCCGTCGGCGGCGATTCGGTCGGCCCCCACCACAACCCCTTGCACCGCGCCGCTCGCGAGCAGACTGGCCGCCGCGCCATCGGCGAGCAGCGTGCACGGGATCTCGTCCTGCACCGCCTCCCAGGCCGTCAGGCGTGCGCCCTGCAAGACGGGACGCGCCTCGCACGCGTACAGCCGTGCGAGCCGCCCCTGGGCGTGGAGCACCCGCACGATCCCAAGCGCGGTCCCGATCCCGCCGGTGGCGAGCGCCCCGGCGTTGCAGTGGGTGAGCAGCGAAACCTCTCCCATCTCGAAGAGCCTGGCACCGTGCTCGCCCATTGCGAGGCAGGCAGCCACGTCCGCCTGGTGCAGGGCCCTCGCCGCTTCCAGGGCACGTTCGAACCTGTCCTCACGCGGCGCCTGCTCGATCACCCGGAGCACGTGCCCCACCGCGCGCGCGAGGTCGGCACCGGTTGGGCGGGCCGAGGCGAGAAGCCGCGCGGCGCGGCGGAGCTGGGAAAGCTCGGGGTTGGCCCGGGCCTCGGACGCCAGAGCGTAGGCGGCGGCGAGACCGATCGCCGGCGCCCCCCGCACCGTAAGGTTCCGGATTGCACGCCCGGCAGCCGCCGCGCCCGGCACGCCCACCCAGCGCACCCGCCCGGGCAGCAGCCGCTGGTCGAGCAGCTCGAGCCCGTCGAGCCAGCGCAGCGCCGCAACCGAAGTGCGTGCCTCCCCCATCGCCTGGATGGTACCGCACGGCGTTGCCGCCGCACGACGCGCATCGCTATACTGCCGGTCCCCAAGGGAGGACCCATGTCTCTGCGCATCGCAATCAACGGGTTCGGCCGGATCGGCCGCTTGATCTACCGGCAAGCGTTCAAGGACAAGGGGTTGGAGTTCGTCGCGGTCAATGACATCACCGACGCCACCACGCTCGCCCATCTCCTCAAGTACGACTCGATCCACGGCAAGCTCGACGCCAGGGTCGAGGCGAGCGCCGACGGCTTCACGGTCGACGGCAAGGCCGTCAAGGTGCTTGCGGAGAAGGAGCCCGGCAAGCTCCCGTGGAAGGAGCTCGGCATCGACCTGGTCATCGAGGGCACCGGAAAGTTCACCAAGGGCGAGCAGGCCAAGGCCCACCTGGACGCGGGCGCGAAGTTCGTCCTGATCACCGCCCCGGCCAAGGGCGTGGACCTCACCGTGGTCTACGGCGTCAACGAGAAGACCCTCGACCCAGCCAAGCACCGCATCGTCTCCAACGGCTCCTGCACCACCAACTGTCTGGCCCCGGTCGTGAAGGTGCTGCTCGAGCAGTTCGGCATCGCCCATGGTCTCCTCACCACCATCCACGCCTACACCAACGACCAGCGCATCCTGGACCTGCCCCACAAGGACCTGCGCCGGGCGCGCGCCGCGGGGATGTCGATGATCCCCACCTCGACCGGTGCGGCCAAGGCGATGGCCGAGGTCTTCCCGCAACTCAAGGGGAAGCTGGACGGTCTCGCGGTGCGCGTACCGACCAGCGACGTCTCCCTGGTGGACTTCACCTTCACCGCCGAGAAGCCTGTGACCGCGGACGCGCTCAACAAGGCGTTTCGCGCCGCAGCCGCAGGTCCGCTCAAGGGGATCCTCGAGGTGTGCGAGGAGCCGCTCGTGTCGATCGACTTCCGCGGCACCACCGCCTCCTCGATCGTCGATGCGCTCTCCACCCTGGTGATCGGCGAAAAGACGGGGAAGGTCTTCTCCTGGTACGACAACGAGTACGCCTACGCGGCGCGCTGCGTGGACGTCGCGAGGTTGTACGCCAAGTAGGGAGGCGGCCATGGCGCTCCGCTCGATGGATACCCTGAAAGTGGAAGGGCGCCGGGTGCTGGTGCGCCTGGACCTCAACGTCCCTCTCAAGGGGGGGCGCATGCTGGACGAGACGCGGGTGCGTGAGGCCGCCCCGACGGTCCGCGCTCTAGCCGAGCGGGGCGCGATCGTGATCGCCTGCTCCCACCTCGGGCGCGCCAAAGGCAAGCCCGACCCGGCCCTGTCCCTCGCGCCGGTGGCGCCGATCCTCCAGAAGCACGCCGGCCGGGCCGTGCGGTTTGTCCCGGACGTGGTCGGGGCCGCGGCGCAGCAGGCGGTCGCGCAGGCAAAGCCCGGCGATGTGCTGCTGCTGGAGAACCTGCGGTTCGAGGCCGGCGAGGAGAAGAACGACCCGGATTTCTGCGCGAAGCTGGCGGCACTCGCCGAGGTCTACGTCAACGATGCCTTCGGCACCGCCCACCGCGCGCATGCGTCCACGGCCGGCGTGGCGGCCCACTTTTCGGAGCGGGCGGCGGGCCCGCTGATGGCCCGCGAGATCGCGGCGCTCACCAAGGTCCGCGACAACCCGGAGCGCCCGTTCATGGCGATCGTCGGTGGGGCCAAGATCGCCGGCAAGCTCGAGACCTTGCAGTCCCTCTCCAAACGCGCCAACACGGTCGTCCTGGTCGGTGGGATGGCCAACACGTTCCTGCTCGCCCAGGGGGTCGGAGTCGGCACGTCCCTGGTGGAGGCGGATCTCGTGGGCACCGCGAAGGAGATCCTCGCTGCGGCTGCCAGCAGCGGGGTCGCGGTGGTCCTGCCCACCGACGTCGTGGTCGCGGCCTCGACTGACGCCCCGGGGCGCACCGCGGCGGTTGGCGGGGTGACCGCCGGGGAGATGATCCTGGACATCGGCCCGCAGACGCGCCAGCGTATCGGCGAGATCGTGGCCAAGGCGCGCACCGTGTTCTGGAACGGGCCCGCCGGCGTGTTCGAGAAGCCCGGTTTCGCCGCGGGCACGCTCGCGATCGCCGAGGCGCTTGCCGCGAGCAGCGCCTTCACGGTGGTCGGCGGGGGGGAGAGCGTGGCGGCGGTGCAGCAGGCCGGCGTGGCGGCCAAGCTGTCGCACGTCTCCACCGGGGGTGGGGCTTCGCTGGAGTTCCTGGCAGGTGACACGCTGCCCGGCGTCGTGGTCCTCGAAGAGGGGAACAAATGAGACGATGTCTCATTGCTGCTAACTGGAAGATGCACGGCACCGTCGCGTCAATCGAGGCCTACCTGGAGACGCTCGTCGAACGGGTAGGCCCGGACGGTCCTGAAGTCGTTGTCTGCCCTCCGTTTACCTTGCTGCCCGCCGCGCTGCTGATCGCCAGCGGCTCGGAGGTCGCGGTCGGCGCCCAGAACTGCCACTGGGCGGACGCGGGGGCTTTCACCGGGGAGGTGGCCGCCCCGATGCTGGCGGAGCTCGGTGCGCAGTGGGTGATCGTCGGCCACTCCGAGCGCCGGCAACACTTCGGCGAGACCGACGAGACCGCGGCGGCGAGGGCGAAGGCCGCCCAGCGAGCCGGCCTCTCGGTGATCTTCTGCCTGGGCGAAACCCTGGAGCAGCGGGACGCGGGCGAGACGCTCGCGGTGCTGGAGCGCCAGAGCGCGGCGCTCGCCGGCCTGGACCCCGCCCTGCTGGCGGTGGCGTACGAGCCGGTCTGGGCGATCGGCACCGGCAGGAACGCAACCCCGGCGCAGGCCCAGGAGGCCCATGCCGCTCTGCGGCGTCGCGCGGGCGAGCTCCTCGGGGCCGAGGCCGCCGGCACCCTGCGCATCCTCTACGGGGGCAGCGTCAAGCCGGACAACGCCCTCTCGCTGCTCGCCCAGTCGGACGTGGACGGAGCCCTCGTCGGCGGGGCAAGCCTTGACGTGGAAGGGTTTTGCGCTATCATCCACGCTGCTCCTGGCAGGCGCCCGGGGGCGTGAGGAGTGACCATCTCGTGTATACCCTGTTGGTGATTCTTTTCATCATCGTCTGCCTCTTCCTGATCCTCGTGGTGCTGCTGCAGCAGGGCAAGGGGGCGGATGTGGCGGCTGCCTTCGGTGGTGCCAGCTCGCAGGCCTCCTTCGGTCCGCGCGGCACGACCACGCTCATGCACAAGCTCGCTACCGGCTCGTTCGTGCTCTTCGTCGCGCTGTGCATCGGGCTGTCGGTGCTGACGGCGCGCCGCGGCCGCTCGGTGACCTCCGGCATCAAGGGCAAGACCCCCGCGTCGGCGCCAGCGCAGCCGGCTCCTGCGACACCGGCCGGGCAGGCACCAGCGCAGGGCACGCCCCAGAGCGCACCCCAGGCGCCGGCACCGCAGCAAAAGTGAGGTGTCACGAGTGGAGAACACAACTGGAGCCGAAGTGGCGGAATTGGTAGACGCGCACGTTTGAGGGGCGTGTGGCGTAAGCCATGCCGGTTCGAGTCCGGCCTTCGGCACCATCTATCTATTGCGGGGGGCTTCGCGGCACCCCGAACCTTTCCCCAGCCGCGAAAGTGCCCCCCGGGCCCCCCGCGCTTCGCGGAAGTGAATTCCGCTCCGCGCCCCTAATTGCGGGGGGTTTCGCGGCACCCCGAACCTTTCCCCAGCCGCGAAAGTGCCCCCCGGGGCCCCCGCGCTTCGCGGAAGTGAATTCCGCTCCGCGCCTCTAATTGCGGCGGGCCCAGCGGCCCCCCAATCCACTTTTTCCGGGGGATCCCGCGCCACATCCCCGCGCCCGCCCGGCGCTCCAGATCCCCCGAACCCCCACGCTCGCGCGAGCTGAACTCTCGCTCGCTCCCCCACCGCGAAAGTGTCCCCGAGCGCCGGCGTGAGCGCCCGGCCGGGTGCCCGGCACGAAGTGTGACACAGGTCAACTTTTCTTCCGCCCGGAGTGAGTACAATTGCAGTTGCAGTGGGCGGATGGGGCCTCGTCCTATCTGCTAGAATTTGTAGCGTCAGGGGGGGTAACGATGAGGAAGACATTTGCAGTGTTGTTCTTGATGATGGTGGCCGGGAGCGCCTTTGCGACGGTCCCGGGCATGGACCTGTACGTGCCGGCGGTGGGGCACGGGCTTGGGGCGGTCTCCGGCGGTGTTCAGGCGTACTGGCGCGGCGACGTGTGGGTCTTCAACCCCTCGACCACCCAGCCCGCAACCGTCGACATCTTCCTGCTGCTGCGCAACCAGGGCAACCCCAACCCCGCGGTGCGGCGCATCACCGTCAACGCCGGCGAGACCCGCTACC
>JALHTD010000063.1 GCA_022865555.1 Thermoanaerobaculaceae bacterium
CCCGCTTCGATATTTCGAGAGCCAAACCGCGAGAGCGCTACTTCCCCGCCCGGTTCTCGTACGCGGGCCGCTTGGGCACCACCGGCGGCTTCTCCTTCAGGAGGCGCATCAACTCGTCGATCGCCCGGTCGAGCTGCGGGTCGCCGCCATCCCACATCTTGGCGGGGTCGTCCACGACGTCGATGTCCGGGTCCACGCCGTGGCCCTCCACGAGCCACTTGCCGTCTGTGGAGTACATCCCGAATGTGGGCACGGTCACGTTGCCGCCGTCCACCAGATCCGGGGCGCCCGAGATCCCGATCAGCCCTCCCCACGTGCGCCGTCCGATCAGCGGCCCGAGGTTGGCCATCTTGAAGTAGAGCGGGAAGCAGTCGCCACCCGAGCCGCTCCAGCCGTTGATCAGCATCACCCTGGGACCCGGGATCGCGGCGGGGGGCCACTGCCAGTCCTTGCCGTCCCGCACGGCCCAGTAGTTGGTGACCGGGCGGTTGAGGAGCTCGACGAAGCGATCGGGGATCTGACCGCCGGAGTTGAAGCGCTCGTCGATGACGAGGCCGTCCTTGCCGAGTTGCCCCAGGAATTGCCTGTAGAGCTCCCTCTGACCGTCCTCAGCGGTGTCGGGCACGTAGATGTAGCCAATGCGGCCGCCGGTCGCCTTCTCGACCTGGAGGCGGTTTGCGTTGATCCAGGCCAGGTTGCGCAGCCGTGCTTCGCTCTCCAGCGTCTTCACCAGCACCTGGCGCGTGCCGGTCATGGTCGGCCTGTCGTTCACCGTGAGCATTACGTCCTTGCCCGCAAGCCCGTCGAACGCGGCCCACGGGTCCCGGGTGGTGTCCACCATGGCGCCGTTGACGGCAAGCAGGTAGTCGCCCTCCTTGACCTTGAGGCCGGGCTCCAGCAACGGCGAGCGCACCTCGGCGTCCCACGGCGCCCCGTCGTAGATCTTCTTGATCCGGTAGGCGCCGTTCTCGAGGGTGAAGTCGGCACCCAGCAGGCCGACGCCGCGCTTCTCGCCCTTCTCGAGGTCGCCGCCACTGCGGTAGGTATGGGAGGAGTTGAGCTCGGCGATCAGCTCGCCGAGCACGAAGTTGACGTCGGAGCGGGTGACGCAACCGTCGAGAAGCGCCCCGTACCGCGTGCGCATCTCGTTCCAGTTCACGCCGTGCAGGTTCGGATCGTAGAAGAAGTCACGCTCGAAGCGCCAGGCGTCGTTGAAGATCTGGTGCCACTCGGTGGCCGGGTCTACCGTCATCTCGAGCTCGGAGGTGGCGAGCTTCTTCTCCATCTTCTGATCGGGCTTGGGGTCGATGATCGCGAAGTCCTTCTTCTTGGCAACCAGGATCTTCTCGTCACCGGCCGCGATCTGGTAGCCGTCCACGTCGGGGAGCACCGTCTTCTCCTCGCGCTCCTTGAGGTCGTAAAAGACGAGCGGGCTCTTCTCCTCGTCCGAACCGGTGCGCGGGAGCCTGCGGTAGAAGAGCTTGCCCGACAGGGCCTGAAGATCGGCGTACCTTCCGGCCTTGGGCGGCAGGACCACCACCCGCTGCTCGAAGCCGGCGAGGTCAATCTTGACCGGCTCCGGCTTGGCGGGCTTCTCGTCCTTCTTCTCGCCCTTGTCGGACTTCGCCGCCTCCTTGCCCTCCTCCGCCTTCTTGGCATCCTCCTTCTTGCCCTCGTCCTTCTTGTCGTCCGTCTTGGCTTCGGCCTTCTTGCCTTCCTCGACGTCATCGCGGGGCGCAAGCGGCGAAGCCACGTCGAGCCTCAGGGGGACCGCGACGAGGTTGTCCGGGTTGGCGTAGATCCAGGTGATGTCGGTTCCGTAGGACGCCTCAAACGAGCGGCTGGACGCGTAGTACAGGTACTTGCCATCCGGGTCGAACGCCGGCCCGGAGTCGTCGTAGAAGCCCGAGGTCACCTGGCTGAGCTTCTTCTCCTGAGTGTCGTAGATGAAGATCGCGCTCTTCCTGTTCGCGAGGTCGCGGCCGTACGCCACCCAGCGGGAGTCGGCGGACCAACTCACGGTAAACCCTCCGAGCTGACCCTCGAACATGTACAGGCCCTTGTCCATCCGGGTGACCGCCCCGGTGGCAACGTCGCACATGTTGATGTTCATCGCCTGATCCGCGAACACCAGTTTGATCGAATCCGGTGACCAGAACAGGCTGTAGCGGAAGCCGGGGCCGAGCTTGGTGACCGTGCGTTCGTCGCCTGAGCCGTCAGCGTTCCGGACCACGAGCTCGTACTCGCCGCTCCTGTCGCTCCAGTAGGCGAGCTGCTTGCCGTCCGGCGACCACGCCGGAAAGCGCTCGGCAACCCCGGACGTGCGGGTGAGGTCGTAGATGGGTCCGTGCTCGGCGGGGAGGCTGAACACGTCGCCGCGCGCCTCGAAAACGGCGCGCTTCCCTGAGGGTGAGATGTCGGCGGAGGCGATCAGATCGCCCACCTTCTCGACCTGCGGCTTCAGCGTTGCGCGGTCGGTCACGACCTCGATCTTGACCTCGCGGGCCTTCTCGCTTGCGAGGTCGAGCAGGAACAGGCGGCCACCGTTCTCGACCACGATGTCGGAAGGTCCGACCGACGGGAAGTGCACGTCGTACTCGGAGAACGTCGTCACCTGGCGAATCTTTCCGGTCTTGGTGTCGAGTGCCCAGACGTTGTTGCGCTTGTTGGCGTCGCGGTCGCTGAGGAAGTACAGCGTGGACCCGTGCCACATCGGCTGGCTGTAGTTGGCTCTGTCGTCCCCCACTGGCCTCGAGGCGTGAGTCGTCAGGTCGAACAGCCAGATGCGGGAGACCCAGCCGCCACGGTACCGCTTCCAGGTTCGGAAGTCCTGGCTGTTCGGCACGAACGCGAGGGTCTTCCCGTCGGGGGAGACCTCGCCGAACTCACCGTACGGCAACGAGAGCCTCTCCGGCGGCCCGCCGTCAATCGAGAGTTTGTAGAGCTGATTGAACCTCTGGCTCCCGCTCGCCATCGGCGAGGCGTAGAGGATGGACTTGCCGTCCGGGTACCAGTTCAGCGTCCGGTCAGTCATCGGGTGGTGGGTGAGGCGCTTCGGCACGCCACCGCCCGCAGACACCACGTAGATATCCTCGTTCCCGTCGTAGTTGCCCGTGAACGCGATCAATGAGCCGTCCGGAGAGAAGCGAGGGAACGACTCCTCGCCCTTCGGCGTGGAGAGCCGCTGGGCGACCCCGCCGGCCTTCGGAGCGACCCAGACATCGCCCGCGTAGACGAAGGCGATCTGGGTGGCCGAGACCGCGGGCTGCCGCGTCAGGCGCGCGTCGATCGCCGCGAGGGCGGGGACAGCCGCGCACACGAAGAGCGCCAAGAAAAGCAAAGTGAGCACGCGTTTCATTGTTCTGCCTCCCTTGTGAAAGGTGTTGGTCCAACCGTTGGACGGAGAGCCGTGGTCGCTACGACAGACGCCGTCGCTGGGGTCGGTGTCCCCACGTCAGCGGGAAGCCAGACGGGGGAAAGGCAGGGCCAGCGGCAGGCGCTGGAGCAGCGCCCCGGCCACGGCCCCGACACCCACGACGTTGACGACCAGCCACAGGGCGGCCCCGAGGACCGGGACCGCCGAGAGCGCGGTCATGATCAGGAGAGCGATTCCGGTGCGCGGCAGCTCCCCGCGCCACGTAATCGGGAGCGCGGGGACGGCGGCCTTGCCGAGCAACCAGGCGACCGCTGTCACCCCGACGAGCTTGGCCACCAGCAGCAGGGCTACCGCGAGGAGCAGGCACCCCGCCCCGAGCGGGGTCGCGGTGACCGCCAGCGCCAGCACCACCGTGACGAGCCAGACCAGCAAAGAGAGCACGCCGATGAGCGGCGTCTGCCAGAGCTGTCGCAGCACCTGCTCGCCGGCGCCCCGCACGGCGCGCGGCGCAAAAAACACCAGCAGGGAGCCCACCACCACCCACAGGCCGACCCTGAGCAGGCCCAGCCCCCAGGCCACCGAGCCGGCGGGCCGGGACGCGCGAGCCTTTCCGCCGAGGCCGAGGCTGCCGAGGCCGACGACCCTCCCGGTCGCGCTGCCGGCCCCGAAGGCGCTGCCGCCGAGCGCCACCACGTCGCCGCGAACCACCGCACCGTGGGCAAGCTCCACGTCGCCGCCAACCGCCACCACGTCCCCCACCACCTCGGAGGCGACCACGACATCGCCCAGCACCGTCACCACCGGGCCCTGCGTCGGCCGGTCGATGACCAGCGCCGCGCCGACCCTCGGAACCGGGGCCGCCGCCAGGGCTGCCGCCAGCAGCAGGGCGATCACGACCGGTCTCCGCCGCGGGAGCGGCCCACCAGCGCCACCACGGCCCAGCTGCCGCCCAGCGCAGCCGCCGCGAGCCAGAGCAGCAGCCAGAATCCGCCGGCGGTCATCGTCATCCGGACGGCGTCCGTGCCGCCGCGGGCTGCCGCCAGGGCGTCGAGGGCCGAGGACACGATCCAGCCGAGGACCCCGCCTGCGGCCGCGGGCAGGGAGGACATCACGCCGGGGGCCGGGATGCCGCCCGACAGCACGAGCCCGAGGACGGCCAGGGCGAGGCCCGCTGCCAGCGGGAAGAACGCCGCGAGGCGCCTCCGCTGCCAGGGTGCCGGCGGCAACGCCGCCACGATCCGCCTGACGGTCTCCTCGCTCGCCTCCCCGGGGGCGAGCCGGCCGAGCACGTCGAGGAGGGCCGCGTGCGCGCGGCACGAGGCGCACGCTTCGAGGTGCGTCCGGATCTCCCGGTCCGCGCCGGCCCCGGTCTCGAGACTCTGTCGCACTGCCCCGCAGCTCTCGTTCACCCTAAACCCCCCAACTGCCCCAGGTAGTGGCCCAGGGTCTCTCTAAGTACGCTGTGTGCCCGGAAAAGTTTGTTCTTCACGGTCCCGAGTGGTAGCTCTTTCAGCTCAGCGATTTCGTTGTAGGAGAGCCCGACCAGGTGGCGGAGCGTCACCAGCTCGCGGTAGGAGGGCGGCAGTCGCTCGATCTCGCGCGCCAGCGCCCTGCCCAGCTCCCGGTTGGCGACCTCCCCCAGCGGCCCCCGGCGGGGGTCGGGGGGGTCAAGCCGCATGCCCTCCCCCTCGTCGTCCTCCCCAAGATCAAGCGAAACCGTGGGTTGCCGCCGGCGCCGAAGGTGGTCGATGGCGATGTTGTGGGCGATGCGGAAGAGCCAGGTGGAGAAGCGGAACCGCTGGTCGTACTGGTCGAGGTGCCTCCAGGCCCGGATGAACGTCTCCTGCACGAGGTCGCGCGCCTCCTCTTCGACGGAGACGATGCCGGTCACGTAGACGCGCAGCTTCGGCTCGTAGCGCCTCACCAGGGTGGCGAAGGCGTCTTCGTTGCCCGCGCGGACACGGGCCAGCACGACCGCATCGTCATCGGGCACGGCCGGTAGTGTAACGGGTTTCCCCCAGTCGCGGCCGGCGCTCTCCGAGGCCGCGCCGGGGGTTTTCATGAGATCGAGACCACGCCCCTTGGGCAGCTTGTGAAAAATGTTGCAAAGTCTCCAGGACCGTGTACAATGCCACCCGGTGCGGTGAAGACCGGCCCGCGCGGCCGGCGACCCGTGCACCACGCTTGACCACCCGCCTCGCGCGGAGAAATCGCTGAGGAGAGAGCCAATGTCGGGAATCAACCCCTTCGAGATGGCGCAGCGTCAGTTCGACGAGGTGGCAGACCAGCTGGCGCTCGACGCCGGGGTGCGCGCGGTGCTGCGCCGGCCCCTGCGCGAGTTCCACTTCCGGATTCCGATGCGCATGGACGACGGGAGCCTCAAGGTCTTCGACGGCTTCCGCGTCCAGCACAACGACGCGCGCGGCCCCGCAAAGGGCGGGATCCGCTGGGCGGCCAACGAGACCATCGACACCGTGCGCGCGCTCGCGACCTGGATGACATGGAAGTGCGCGGTGGCCGACATCCCGCTCGGCGGCGGCAAGGGCGGCGTGGTGGTGGACCCCTCGACGCTGTCGGAGACCGAGAAGGAGAGGCTGTGCCGCGGCTGGGTGGACCAGATGTGGAAGAACATCGGTCCGCGGATGGACGTGCCCGCCCCGGACGTGGGCACCACGCCGCAGATGATGGGCTGGATGATGGACGAGTACTCCAAGCTCAAGGGCGAGTACACCCCCGGCGTGATCACCGGCAAGCCCCTCGGGGGCGGCGGTTCACTCGGCCGGACCGAGGCCACCGGCTACGGCGTGATCTACTCCGTCCGCGAGGCGGCCAAGCACCTTGGCATCGACACCAGGAAGACGACGGCCTCGATCCACGGCTTCGGCAACGTGGCGCAGTACGCGTCCATCGGCTTTGCCGAGATGCTGGGCGGGACCGTCGTGTGCGTGGCGTGCTGGGACAACCAGGACAAGACCTCGTACACGTTCTCAAAGGACGACGGGATCGACCCGCGCTTCCTGATGTCGATCACGGACCAGTACGGCACGATCGACAAGGCGAAGGCCAAGGCCGCCGGCTACAGGATCGAGGACGGCCAGGCATGGATCGGGAAGGACGTGGACATCCTGCTTCCCTGCGCCATCGAAGGCGTGCTCACCGGCGAGACCGCGGAAAAGATCTCCAAGCGCGTCAAGATCGTCGGCGAGGGCGCCAACGGGCCCACCACGCCAGAGGCCGACGCCGTCATCAAGAAGCGCGGCATCTTCTTGGTCCCCGACTTCCTCTGCAACGCCGGCGGCGTCACCTGCTCGTACTTCGAGGGCGTGCAGAACGACATGAACTTCTACTGGTCCAAGGACGAGGTCCTCAAGAAGCTCGACGACAAGATGACCGTCGCCTTCCACGGTGTGCTCGACATGGCGACCGAGAAGAAGGTCTACATGCGCAACGCCGCGTACATGGTCGCCATCGACCGGGTCGTAACGGCCATGAGATTGCGCGGCTGGGTGTAATCGCTCCGCTCCTCCTGAACACGGGGCCCTTCGGGGCCCTTTTCTTATTTTCACTGCGTGAGGCTGTTTCTTGCCCCGCGGGCTATGAGCGGTCGCCTCTTCCCTTTTCACTGCGTGAGGCTTGGTTTTGCCCGGCGGGTGAGCGGCCTCTCGGCGCTTGCTCGCCCCCGCTCGCGGCGCGCCGAGACTCCTCCGGCTGCGACCCGGCAGCGCGTTCGGGGCCGGGGACCCCTCGGTGTCCGCAAGAGGACCGCGTCACCGACACCCCAGCCCCGATCCGCGCGCCGGGTCCCCGCAGCCTCCGGAGAAATGGCCGCGCACCCGTCGGGCGGATGGAATACCCCCCACCCACAAGGGAGATGCTCTCCGTGCAAGGCCGTAAGCCAATCATGCCGACACGGCGGGACCAGATCCGTGGCAATGCGGGAGGGTGGTGGTCAAATCCGCCCCGCGGGCGGATGGAGCCATGACGCCGGAGCGTGCG